>CAZLJN010000115.1:0-7521 GCA_964559815.1 uncultured Propionibacteriaceae bacterium | reverse complement strand
CCCCAGCTGGGTGGCCGCCATCGCCGCCGGCGTGGCGAAGGTCTTGGTCGCGGCGGCGGTGCCGTCGGCCGACTTCGCCGCCCCGCCCAGCCGGTAGAACAGCTGCAGCATCAGCAGGCTGACCAGGCCGGGCACGGTGAGCAGCAGCAGCAGTCCGAGCATCGCTCCCCCGACGCCCAGCATGACCTGCCGCAGACCGGTGAAGGACGCATCGGTGATCCGCAGCGCCTGCGGGTAGGCCACGCCGGGAGCGGGCTCGAAGCGCACCATCTTCGCCACGGACCAGGCCATCAGGCCTCCTCCGCCACGACCGGGTTGGTCAGGGTGCCGATCCCGGCGATCGTCACGCTGACCGAGTCGCCGACCTGCAGCGGACCGATGCCGCTGGGGGTTCCAGTGAGGATCACGTCGCCGGGCAGCAGGGTGGTGAATGAGGAGACGTGGGCGATCAGTTCGGCGATCGAGTGCACCATCTGCGAGGTGTTGCCGTCCTGGCGCACCTCCTCATTGACCGTCGTGGTCAGGGCAAGGTCGCCGGCCTCGGCGAGCTCGAGGTGGGTCGAGATCCACGGGCCCAGCGGGCAGAAGCTGTCGAAGCCCTTGGCGCGGGCCCACTGGCCGTCGCTGGCCTGCAGATCACGAGCGGTGATGTCGTTGGCCACGGTGTAGCCGAAGATCACTTCAGCGGCACGCTCGGCCGGAACCCGACGGCAGATCCGTCCGATCACCACGGCGAGTTCACCCTCGTAATGCAGGTTGGTGGTCTCGACCGGGTAGATGATCGGCTCGCCCGGCCCGATCACCGCGGTGTTCGGCTTGAGAAAGACCAGCGGCGTCTCAGGCACCTCGACGCCGCGCTCGGCGGCGTGCTCGGCGTAGTTGCGACCGATCCCCAGCACCTTACTGCGCGGGATCACCGGTGAGACCAGCCGGACGTCGGCCAGATTCACCCGCTCCCCGGTGTAATGGACGGGACCGGCCAACGGATCTCCGCTGACCACGGCGATGGTTTCCGGATGGGAACCGGCGTCCTCAGCCAGCTCGACCACTCCGTAAGTGGGGTCGCCCTGGGCGACGAATCGGGCAATACGCATGGCGCACACCCTAGCCGTCCACCTGCGCCCGCCCCGCCGGTGCCGAACATGCGAAACCGCGGTGGTCGCCGGACCCGCGCGCCCGGCGACCACCGCGGTCAGTTGTGAACTCAGGCCAACGCCGGACGCATTTCCGCCAAGTCAGCGTCCACCGAACTGGTCGGCCGAAGACCGAACTCACTCACCAGCACCTGCAGCACGTCCTCAGAGACGAACGCGGGCAGGCTGGGGCCGAGGTAGATGTTCTTCACCCCGAGAGCCAACAGGCTGAGCAGGACGCAGACCGCCTTCTGCTCGTACCAGGACAACACCAGCGACAGCGGCAGGTCGTTGATCCCGACCCCCAGCGCCTCGGCCAGCGCCGCGGCGACCTTCACCGCGGAGTAGGCGTCGTTGCACTGACCCATATCGAGCATCCGCGGCAGTCCGCCGACGGTGCCCAGTTGCAGGTCGTTGAACCGGAACTTCCCACAAGCCAGGGTCAGCACGATGCTGTCGGCCGGGGTGTTCTCCACCAGCGAGGTGAAGTAGTTGCGGCCGTGAAGGGCGCCATCGCAGCCACCGACCAGGTAGATGTGCTTCAGGTCGCCGGCCTTGATCGCCTCCAGGACGACGTCCGCCACGCCGAGCACGGCGTTGTGACCGAAACCGGTGGTCAACTCGCTGCCACCGTTGATGCCGCTGAACATCTTGGCCTCGCTCCAGCCGCCCAGTTCCTTGGCCTTGGCGATCACCGGGGAGAAGTCCTTGGCGCCGTCCGCGGCGGCCGGAATGTGCGCCAGGCCGGGGTGAGCCACCATCGCGGTGGTGAAGATGTTGCCGGCGTAGGCCGGCAGCGGCGGCATCAGGCAGTTGGTGGTGAACAGGAAGGCGCCGGGAACCCCCAGGAACTCCTTGCGCTGGTTCTGCCAGGCGGTGCCGAAGTGGCCCTTCAGGCAGGAGTACTTGGCCAGTTCGGGGTAGGCATGACCCGGCAGCATCTCGCCGTGGGTGTAGATCGCCACGCCGGCGTCCTCGCACTGCTCGGCCAGCATCTTCAGATCGTGCAGGTCGTGGCCGGTGACCACGACGAACGGGCCGGGCTGCACTTCCATGCTGACCGCGGTCGGGGTCGGGTTGCCGTAGCTGGTGGTGTTGGCCTGGTCTAGCAGTTCCAGGCAGCGGAAGTTCACCATGCCGAAGTCGTGCAGCAACTCCAGCCATTCGCCGACCTCATGCGAGCGCGACGCCGCCGCCATGCCGCTGATCAGCCAGGCATCGACCCCGGCATCGCGGAAGCCCAGGACGTGGGCGTGGTGGGCGTAGGCGGCCATGCCACGCAGTCCCAGCACCAGCAGAGCCCGCAGGGATGCTTCGGCGCCGTCGGTGGTGAAGATGGCGTCCGGACCCGACACGGCTTCCAGCGTGGTCTCGGCTCCCCCGGTGATCCCCCGACGGACGGTGTCGATCTCATCGGCGAGCGTGTTGCAGGAATCGGCGTCGAAGCTCACGTTCGTGACAGTGGTGAACAGTGCCTCCATGAACGTGACCGCCAGTTCGGTGTCCCGCCCGGTGCCCTCGGCGGCAACCGCCAGCTTCATCAACTCATAGGTGATGCGATCCTGAGCGTCGGAGGTCTCGACCGACTTGCCGCAGTTGCTGACGTCGACACATGCGGTCCCGCCAACGGTCTGCTCGCACTGGAAACAGAACATGCCCATGCTTGGAATGCCTTCCTGGTAAGGATTACCCAGCCCGCCGTGGTGGCGCTGCTGCTCCGACAGGCTAGATTCGGCAAAGCCGCCGGGTCTGTTGCCCGGGCAACACTTTTGGAGGGCGCATGAGCGAGGGATCCGCGGCCGACGCCGAGGCTTTCGTCGCCTCGGTTCTGGGTCGTGGCTTGAACCCGGCCGATCTCGATCAGCTCCTCGCCGACGGCTATGCCCGACTGTCCAGCCATCCGCTCGGTGCAGTGCTGGCCCACCGCGCGCAGGAGCAACGCGACTTCTTCGTGGTGCTGTCCGGACGCCTGCAGGTCGTCCGCACCCGCTCCGACGGCAGCCGCCACATCATCGACGTGGTCAACGCCGGGGGCGCCTGCGGGGCGGTGACCGCCTTCGCGCCACGTCCGCGCTGGCCTGCCGACGTCCACGCCGCCAAGCCGGTGCGGGTGCTGGTGGTCTCCACCGACGCACTGATGAAGCCCAGCGAGCCACAGGCGATCCGCGAACTGCTGCTGGCCAACTGCGTGCGGTTGCTGGCCGATCGGGCGCGGCACCTGAACGCCCGCGGCGAGTTGCTGACCCGGCGCAGCCTGCGCCAGCGGCTGGCGTTCTACCTGGTTCGGGCCGCGGACTCGTCCGGACGGGTGGAGCCCGCCCTGACTCGTCAGGAACTCGCCGACCACTTGCAGGTATCCCGCGCCTCGATGACCCGGGAGCTGGGCCGAATGGCTGACGAGGGCCTCTTGAGCATCGCCGGGCGCAGCTTCACCCTGCACGACCTTTCCACCCTGCGCGACCTGGCACGGTGAGTCGGCGCGGAGCTCACCCGCCGGCCACGCGTGCAGCTAGCCGCCGTTGGCGATGATCGCGGCGATGTTTCGCTCGGCCAGTGCCGTGATGGTCAGGACCGGGTTCACCGCCCCGGTATTGCCCGGAATCGTGGCGCTGTCGACAACGTAGAGGCCCGGATGGCCCTTCACTCGCCCGTTGGTGTCGGTCACTTTGCCGAGAACCGCCCCACCCAGGGGGTGAGCGGTGAAGAACTCGTTGGCGCTCTTGGCGAACGGCCAGGCCCCAGCGGGGACGTTGTTGGCCTCAGCAATCGCGTTGTTCACCTTCAGCAGGGCGTTGAGGCTATCGGTGGGAGTCGGCCAGGTCAGTTGCAGCTTTCCGTCCGACTTCAGGGTGAAGGTCGCTCGCCGGTCGTCCAGCGTCATTCCGAGCGAGCCGATGATGCCCAGATCAACCGGAACGCCGGGCACGAACCAGTTCTCCAGCGTGATCGGCATACCGTCCACAACATCGCTGATCCGACTTCGCGAAGCCGCGCCCTGGGTGAGGCCGCCGGTCCCGGTCCAAGAGCGAACCACCGCTGCGTCGCCGTTGGCGCCCCATCCCGCTCCCACGAACTCGTTGAGGTTGTGCAACTGCCCCGAGGCCTTCGCAGCCAGCAGCAGCTTCGTGGATGTCGGTGAGCCTGCGGCGAGGAAGAGCCGGTCGCAGCTGATGGTTCGCCTCGACAGCACCGCGCCGGTCGGACTGACCTTGTTCAGCTGAATCTGGTAGCGCCGGCTGGCAGCGTCGTAACCGATCGAGAGCACCTCGTGCCCGGGGTAGACGGTGGCCTTCCCGGTGGACTCGGCGTCTTTCAGATAGTTCAATGCGAGCCCTCGCTTGACGCCATTGGCGTTGCCGAAGTTCGACTCGCTGATTGTTGCGGACCTGCGCACGGCGCCCCGGACCTCCTTGCGCATGATGTCCCAGTCCCACACGCCGTTGATCAGCGCCGGTGTGTAGCCGGCCTTCTTGACCTGCGCGTCCCAGACACGGGAGTGGGCATAGGCGTTGGAGTTGTAGATGTCGTCGGGCATCGTGGAGGCGCCGAGCATCGCGGCCGCTTTTGCGTACCAGGGCTGCATTTCGTCGAACCCGACACCTGTCCCGGCGAAGACGCTGTCGAAGTATTTGCGTTCCGGGACCAGGTGAACCCCGGTGTACACCAGTGAACCTCCGCCGACGCCGGCACCTTGCCATATCTGGATGCCGTCCAACTCGACCACGTCGAGCACGCCGCCGAAGTAGTCGGTCACGACTGGCAGCCCGCTCAGTCCGGTGAACTTGGTGCGTCGCCACAGGGCACGCCCATCGGGCACAGCGTCGTTGGCGAATATCTTTCGAGACGTGGAAGGGAAGGGCCAGCGGGAGCCGCGCTCCAGCACCGTCGTCTTGATACCTGCCTTCGCCAGTCGCAATGCCGTGACCGCGCCACCGAACCCCGACCCGATGACGACCGCAGGGCTGTACGACGGGGCGTCCGCGAGCGGGGCGAAGATCTCGGGAACCACGAGCTTGTACTTGGCCACCATCAGCGGACTGGCCGATGCGGCCTGAGCGCTCCCGGCTGGGGCGGAAGCCGCCAGACCCACGCCCAACCCCAGCGCTGCGGTGGTCTTGAAGAACGTGCGTCGATCCATGTGGGTCTCCTGCCATCGCGCCGAACCCGGGGGTGGGTTGTGCTGTCGCGGCACATGATATTTCTCCACACAGTGAATCGGCGACCACCTCGCCCGCGGGCTGGGTCGGGTCGCCGGTGCCGGCCCACTCACCATCGGGAGCCGCAGCTTCAGCCGCGTCGAGCGCCAGACCTTGCCCTGACTCGCTCGCTGACGTGCGCCGATACCCGGCGAGGTTCTAGGGTTCGATCATGAGCAATGTCGCCGATTTCGATGCCGTCGAGCTGATCCGCCTCAAGCGGGACGGCGGCCACCTTCCCGCCGCCGGAATCGACTGGCTGATCAATGCCTACACCGCCGGCCAGGTCACCGATGAGCAGATGTCGGCCATGGCCATGGCCATCTTCTTCCGCGGCCTGGAACGCGACGAACTCAGCCGCTGGACAGCCGCGATGATCTCCACTGGCGAGCGGATGGACTTCTCCTCCCTCACCCGCCCCACTGTCGACAAGCACTCCACCGGCGGTGTGGGCGACAAGATCACCCTGCCATTGGCTCCGCTGGTGGCCGCCTGCGGCGCGGCCGTTCCGCAGTTGAGCGGACGCGGCCTGGGTCACACCGGCGGCACCTTGGACAAGTTGGAGGCCATTCCCGGCTGGCGCGCCAGCCTCAGCAATGCCGAGATGCTGGCCCAACTCGACGAGATCGGCGCGGTGATCTGCGCGGCCGGCGCCGGTCTGGCCCCTGCCGACAAGAAGCTGTACGCGCTGCGTGACGTCACCGCCACCATCGAATCGATCCCGATGATCTCGGCCTCCATCATGAGCAAGAAGATCGCCGAAGGCACCGCCTCACTGGTGCTCGACGTCAAGACCGGAGCCGGCGCATTCATGAAGACCCGCGAGCAGTCCCGGGCGCTGGCCACCACCATGGTCGAAATCGGCAAGGACGCCGGGGTGAACACCGTGGCCTTGATCACCGCCATGGACGCTCCGCTGGGACGTACTGCCGGTAACGGCGTCGAGGTGGCCGAATCGGTGGAGGTGCTGGCCGGCGGCGGCCCGTCCGATGTGGTGGAGCTGACGATCGCATTGGCCACAGAGATGCTGGCCTGCGCCGGGATCGACGCCGACCCGGCCCAGGTGCTGGCGTCCGGCAAGGCCATGGACACCTGGAAGGCGATGATCCGTGCCCAGGGCGGCGATCCCGACGCTCCCCTGCCCACCCCGAAGCACACCGAGGTGATCACCGCCGATGCCGACGGCTACCTGGCCGACCTCGATGCGATGGCGGTCGGTCTTGCCGCCTGGCGTCTGGGCGCGGGCCGAGCCAAGCAAGGCGATCCGGTGCAGGCGTCCGCCGGGGTCACCTGGCATGTCGGGATCGGCGACCCGGTGCACGCCGGTCAGCCGTTGTTCTCGCTGCACACCGACACCCCCGAGCGGATCGAGCGGGCGCGTCAGGCGCTGGCCGCAGCGGCCACGATCGCCTCGGCTCCGGTCACGCCCAGGCCGATCGTGCTGGAGCGGATCAGCTGATCCGCGCAGCGGCGCGTTGGCTGCGGCGGCGCTCGCCGCGGGTGCCGTAGCGCACCTTCAGATTGCCCATGCCCAAGGCGCCGCGCAGCACCAGGATCGGACAGCCCTGCGCCGGTTGACGGTCCACCCGGATCCGAGCGGAGCCCATCCCGCCGCCCAGCCGATCGGCATCGACCGCCCAGCCCGGAGGCAGGATCAGCTTCACGTTGCCCATCGCGCCGCTGATCGCCACCTGAATCAGTGACGTCGAGGCCCGCGCCTGCAGGAAGTTCAGCCGGACGTTCGCGCCTTTGGCCTGCACGTCGAGATACGGCGGCACCAGCCAACTGCCGTCGCGCCGCTGATTCGACCATCCGGCCGAGATCAGCAGCGGGTCGTCCTCGCGGAAGCCGGCCGGCACATACCCCTGTTTGGCCAACGCCAACGCCGTGGTGTCACCGGCGTCGAGGGCAGCCAGTTCGTCGTCCAGCCTGGCCGGATCGATCAGCCCCTGCTCGGCCAGGCTGCGCAGGCGCGCGCGAGCGGCATCACGATCCAACGGTTCCAGGCTCATGGCAATGAGCTTAGGCGAGCCGGCGGTCAGTTGCGGGCCAGCAGACCCCAGCGGTAGCCGTCCGACAAGGCCTCCCACGAGGCCTCGATGATGTTGGTGCCGACCCCGACGGTGGTCCAGGTGCGCTGACCGTCGGTCATGTCGATCAGGGTGCGGACGATCGCGTCGGTGCCATGACCC
>CAZLJN010000114.1:0-7546 GCA_964559815.1 uncultured Propionibacteriaceae bacterium | reverse complement strand
CCGCCCCCCTCACCGGTGGAGGCTCCCGCGTTGCCGGCGAAAGCCGAATCCAAGGCCTGCTGGAGGGTCTCCCCGATGCCCACCGAGGCGCCGAAACGCACCGCGACGAATCGTAGCGACGGATAGGCGCCGGTGGTGCTCTGACGCAGCGTGTAGATCGGCATCACGTAGAGCAACCCGTTGCCCATCGGCAGGGTCAGCAGATTGCCGAAGCGCGAATCGGCCGAGCCCTGACTGGTGTAGTTGCGCAGCAACTCGGCGAAGCGGGTATCGCTCACCATGTTGTTGAATGTCTGGCCAGGGCCGTCCACTTGATGGGTGCCCGACATCCGCAGCACCCGCAACTTGCCGTAGTCGGGGCTGGTGGCCTCCGAGACCACCGAGAAGTAGGACGCCAGGTTCGACCGGGACTTCGGGACGAACACGGCCGTCTGGCTGAATACCGCCGCCTTGTCGCCGGGCCACTTGATCGACAAGTAGTACGGCGGCTCCGCCGGGCCGGCCGACGGCGCGGTGGTGCTGGTGCTGGTCGTCCGCGACGGATCGGTCGGCGTCTGCCACAGATCGGACTGCTGGTACCACGCGCTGGGATCGGTCATGTGATAGCGGGCCAGCACCTGGCGCTGCAGCTTGAACAGATCGGTCGGGTACCGCAGGTGCGCCAGCAACTCCGGCGACACCGCATCCCTCGGCTTCACCACGCCGGGGAAGGCCTTCATGTAGGTGGCCAGGATCGGGTCGGAGTCCCACGCGTACAGGGTCACTGAGCCGTCGCTGGCGTCCACCACGGCCTTGACCGAGTTGCGCAGGTAGTTCACCGCGATGTCGGGCTGGGTGTCCCCCAGCGACGACTGCGAATCCGCCGTCGCCTCCTGCAACGACTGCGTCTGGCTGTTGGGGTAGTTCGCCGACATCGTGTAGCCGTCGACGATCCACACCAGGCGCGAACCCACCACGGCCGGGTAGATGTTGGAGTCCAGTTGCAGCCACGGCGCCACCTGGGCGACCCGCTCCTTGGGTGTGCGCTGGTAGAGGATCTTCGAGGCGGAGTTCACCCGGTCGGACAGCAGCAGGTTCATGTCGCCGAACTGGGTGGCGTAGATCGCCCGGTTCAGCGGCGAGCCGATCGGCACGCCGCCGCTGCCGGCATAGGTGTTGTAGGTCTCGCTGCCGCCCGAGCTCCCACCCGGGGTGTCGAGTTCGAGGGGCTTCTGGCCGCTCGCATCTCCGACCACGGCGAAGGTGTTGGTGTTCTCACCGAAGTAGATCCGGCCCTCGTAGTTGCCCAGTTCGCCGGACGGCGGCAGGTTGCCGTCGATCCAGACCGGATCACCGGAGCTGCTGCGCTTGTTGCCGTAGGCGCCCACCAAGCCGTAGCCGTGGGTGTAGACGGTGTGCAGGTTGTTCCAGCTCTTGTCGGGCAGCTTCGACAGATCGATCTCACGAGCCGCCACCACCACATCGGTCTCCACACCCTTGATCTGGTAGCGGTCGACGTCCAGCAGCGGGGCGAAGGAGTAGTAGCTGCGCACCTGTTGCAGCTGATCGAAGCTGTCCCCGACCACCGCCGGATCCATCAACCTGATCCCCGGCAGTGCGGCCGCGTCGTTCTTCAACTGACCCGGGCTCACCTGCACCACCGCGTCATAGTCACTGACCTCGGTGTCGGCGATGCCGAACGCCGTCCGGGTGGCGGCGATGTTGGCCGCGATGTAGGGACGTTCCTTGTCCGGCTCGTTGGGCAGCACCTGGAAGGAGCGCACCACCGCCGGGTAGATCAGGCCGATGATGATGCCGGTCACGATCATCAACACCAGCCCCGACAGGGGCAGCACCAACCGGCGAAGGAAGCCATTGGCGAAGAAAAGCCCCGCGACAATGAAAGCGATCACCGCCATCACGAGCTTCGCGGTCACCTGGGCGTGGTCCTCGGTGTACTGCATGCCGGTGAGCAGCGAGCCGCGCTGGGTGAGCAGGCCGTAGCGGCTGACCAGCTGGCCCAGCCCGAAGATCACCAGTGCGATCCCGGCCAGGATCGACAGATGCAGCCGGGCGCGTCCGTCGCTGGATCCGCGCGGCTGCCCGACCAGCAGCGCACCGGTGGCGAAATGCACCAGCGCCGCGGCCACCAGGGCGAACACCACCGTCGACATCGCCAACGACAGCAGTTCGTTCCACACCGGATATTCGAAGACGTAGAAGCTCACGTCCATGCCGAAGTACGGGTCGACGGTGCCGAAAGGCTGACGGTTGAAGAAGGCCAGATACTTCGACGCCTCCCCCACACCGGTGCCGGCCGCCATCAATCCCAGCACCACCGAGGGCACCGCGATCACCCACCAGGCGCGACTCTCCAGTAGCTCCCGGTAGCGGTCCAGCAGCTGGCTCTGGCCGCCGCGGCGCACCTTGGGGCGCATCCGGAAGGCCAGCCAGATGTTCAGCCCGAGCACCACCGCGGTGAAGGCGAAGTAGGCGAAGAACAGCATCACCTTGGTGGTCAACAGGGTGTCGAACACCTGCGGGTAGTTCACCGAGTCGAACCACAGCTTGTCGGCCCACAACCCGCTGAACACCACCCAGACGATCACCAGGCCGATCAAGACCAGCAAGCTGGGGACCAGGGCGTTGCGTCGCACCTCGGGCGTCTTCGCGTTCACTCTTCACTCCTCGTCACAGCACGGCCAGTCGCACACGCCGGTCACTCAAATGTATGCGCCAGCGCCTCAGCCAGCGCCGGCACCAACTCCTGGCCACCCAGCAGTTCTCCGCCCTCGCCGCGCATCCGTGCGATGCCGTGGTGCAGGCCGTCCCTGGTGACTCCCACCACGATCCGCAGATCGACGCGCTCAGGATGCTCGGCCACCAACGCTGCTGCGCGATCGGGATCATCCGGCAGTTCGGCGTCGGCACCCGCAGGCAGGAAGGCCCGCTCCACGCTCAGCGCGCAGCCGGCCACGGCCGGCGGCCAGGTCAGCCCGGCCAAGGTTTCGGCCAGATCGGCACCGGCATGGAACTCGTCCTGCTCCACCGAGGTGAAGCCGTCCGGCGGCGCGGCCTGCAACTGCTCGGCCAAGTGCGGCTCGGCGGCGATCAGGTCGGCGGTCCGCACCAGCGCGAACAGCCGGGCCGGTTGATCCCAGCCCAGACGCCCGACATGGCGCTCGACCTCGACCAGAGCAGCAACCAACGCGTCACTCATGAACACCCCGCCACATTTGCGGCTTGCGCCGGATCGGACAACATCTGCAGTGCGGCCACTGCACCCTTCAAATCACTCACCGGCACCAGCCGAATCCCCGGCGGCACCGCCGTCACGTCCACGCAGTTCTGGCGCGGCAGCAGGAAGACGGTCGCCTTGTCCCGGGACGCCGCCGCCAGCTTCTCGGCCACGCCACCGATCGGCCCGACCGTGCCACTGGCCGACATCGAGCCGGTACCGGCGACCACACGGCCCCCCACCAGCTCGCCAGAGGTCAGCCGGTCGTAGATCGCCAGGGAGAACATCAGGCCCGCGCTGGAACCGCCCACGTTGGGGTCGACCGCGAAAGTGACCTTGGGGTCGTAGGAGTACCCGATATTGATGTCGATCCCCACCGCAGGAGTGTCTGGTGTGGTGGTGCTCGCGGTGGTGGTCACCGACCGCTGCAACGGCATCCGGTCACGGATGATCGAGAACAGCACCTTCTGGCCGACGTGGCGGTCCTTGACCGCCTTGACCACGTCATTTGGTGTGGCCACGGGGGTGCCGTCCACAGCACTGATCAAGTCGCCGGGCTGCAGGATGCCCGCAGCCGCGCCGGCGTTCTGCACCGAATAGACCATCGGCAACTCGGTGACCGGGATGTCGTTGGCGCGCAGCGCGGCCACCACCGCACTGGTCTGGGACTGGGTCATCAGTACTGACTCTTCGCGGTTGACGTCGTTGGCCGACGTGCCCGGACGGTAGACCGCGACCCGCGGCAGCACCACCCGATCCGGCATGAAGTAGGAGATCAGCACTTCCGGCAGGGTGAGGTTGCTGCCCGGTGCGGTCACCGAGATGGTGGTCATCCGCAACTGACCGGTCGTCGGGTACACGGGGACGCCGGTGATCGAGATCGCGTCGGAGTCGTCGACCTTCCCCAACAGGTCATAGGTCGCGCCGGGCGCCCAGGTGATGTACGGCACCGGCACCAACGCGATCACCGCGGCGAGCACCACGAACAGCAGCGCCGAGATCGCCGCCGTCCACGTTTGTCGAGTCATCCCACCTCATCTTCCGATTGCCTCGAACCCTACCTGTTCGACAACCCCAACACCTTGGCCGATGGGCGACAATGGAAAGCCAGACCAACAAGGAGTGCCGATGTCCGATCCGGGAAGCCCCGAGCAGCCTGACCAGCCTGGCGACGAGGAAGCCGCCCTGCTGCGATTCCTGGCCCAATTCGGGATCACGCCGGACGCGGACGGCCACCTGGACCCTGACCAGCTCTTCGCCCGGATGCAGTCGATGCTGTCGGCGTTCAACACCCAGCTGGCCGGCTTCGGCGCGGCCGATCCGACCAGCGGCATGAACTGGGGCTTCACCCTCGATCTGGTGCGCCGGGCCACCGCTGCGGTCGGGCCCGACCCGGAACCGTCCGAGGCCGACAAGGCGCGTATCCGCGACGCGGTGGCGCTGGCCGACCTGTGGCTGGACGAGGCGATGAGCTTCGACCGGCTGCCCACTCCCCCGGTCGCCTGGCGGCGTGCCGACTGGGTCGAGCGGTCCTTCCCGACCTGGCAGCGACTGATTCGTCCGGTGGTCAACCAGCTGTCGCTGGCCCTGCAGGGCCTGGGTGGCGATGCCGGCCAGCCCGGCGTCGACCAGATGATGCGGCTGGCGGTGGCCAGCATGTTCGGTGGCCGGGTGAGCCAGACCCTCTCGACTCTGGCCGCCGCCGTCCTCAGCAGCTCCGACTCCGGCCTGCCCATCACCGACCAGGCCCAGGTCGCCGTCCTGCCGGTGAACATCGCGGCCTTCGGCGAGGGGCTGGAAGCCACCCCTGAGGATCTGTTGCTCTACCTGGCGATCCGTGAAACCGCTCGTCAGCGCCTGTTCGCCGCCGTGACGTGGCTCGGTCCGCAGCTGCTGGCCCTGGTGGAGCACTTCGCCAGGGAGATCACCATCGACGCCGACGCCCTGGCCGATGCCATCGAGAACCAGGTGGCCTCGGTGACCAGCGCCGCCGAGTTGGAGCGGGCCGGCGAAGCGGTGGCGCATTCCCTGTTCGCGCCGCAGCGCACCGCCGAGCAGGCTGAGGTCCTGGCCCGCTTGGAGAACCTGCTGGCGCTGGTCGAAGGGTGGGTCGACGACGTCACCGCCCAGGTCACCGAACCGCGAATGCCGGCCGCCACCCCGCTGACCGAGATGGTCCGGCGGCGCCGCGCCGCCGGCGGACCCGCCGAGACCGCCCTGCGTGATCTGGTCGGTCTGGAACTGCGTCCCCGGCGCACCCGGGACGCGGCCAATCTGTGGGCCGCCATCCGGACGTCCCGCGGCATCGAGGGCCGCGACGCGGTGTGGGCACACCCGGATCTGGTGCCCGACGCCTCGGCGCTGGACGACCCGCTGGGCTTCGCCAACCCGGACAGCCGCACCGCGGTTCCCGATGCGCTGGACGACGAGTTGGCCAAGCTGCTCGACGAGGAGTCAGGACCCGATCAGGCCTGATCGGCCACCTCGAGGTCGTCGTCCACGCCGCCGGCGCGGGCGTCGATGGTCCACTGCACCCCGTCCAGGAAGCCACGAGCCCGCTCGGCCTGCGGGTAGCGCGCCTCCAAGGCGCGGAACGCGGGCGAATGGTTGGTCTGGATCAGGTGCGCCAGTTCGTGCACCAGGACGTAGTCGAGCACCCAGCCGGGCATCGCCTGCAACCGTGACGACAAGCGAATCTGGTTGCTGGGGGTGCTGCACGACCCCCACCGCCGCTGCTGGTTGTCGACCCAACTGACCTGGACCGACGGCATCGGTCCGCAGGTAACTTGGAGGTAGGCACGCCACAGCTCAGCCGCCCGGACGGCGAGCTCGTCATCGCCGACGCGAGCGCTCACCTTCGCCTCGCGGCGCAGGAACTTCTCCACCAGGGGTGGCAGTAGTGCCGCCTCCTGCGCAGCGGTCAGCCGCGCCGGGACCAGAGCCACCAGGCGACCCGATTCGCGGCGCACCATGATCGTGCGCCGCCGGCGCGCACTGCGACGTACTTCGAGCTCGGGAACCCCCATGCGCTGAACCCTACGACACGCCACTGACGCGGTTGACCCCCGGGCCGGAGGGGCACTACGTTCTAGGACGAGGCCCCCAGTGGTCGGTTTGCTAGCAGGGGAAGGCAAGCGAATCGGAAAGCTGGGGGTCTCTTCGTCTAAGTGTTCAGCTTGCCCGCATTCCCCCGACGACGGGCATAGACTGAGCGCGGCATTAGTAGCCGAGCCCATCCCAGGGCAAAGCCGACCTACAGGAGGATTACGTGGCCACGGATACCTACAAGGGCTCCTTCTACTGCGTGAAGTGCAAGGACCACCGCGATGCCGAGGGCGCCGTCACGGTCAACGAAAAGGGCACCCGCATCGCCAAGGCAAAGTGCCCCGTGTGTGGTACCAACCTCACCCGGTTCCTGCCCAAGGCCTGAGCCAAGTCACTTCAGAACGCCGACCCCCACGGGGGGTCGGCGTTCTGCATTTCTCCGGCAGTGTTGCCCATCACCGAACAGGTGTTGTCGATTGCCTGAGCGCTGTTGTGGAACTCGCCTGCGACCCGCAGGCTGAGCACCATGACCGCACCCTCCATTCGCCTTCGACATCCGCAAATGGCCTTGTGGAGAGACGATGGGGTGCTGCAGATCGGGGTCGCCGAGCCGGTGATCATCCAGCCGGTGCCGGCCGCCGCCCAGCAGCTGGTCGAACTCCTGGCTCGTCCCCACACCCGCACCGAACTGATCCAGCGGCTTCCCGCCCTGTCGGCCGACTGGATCGATGGCCTGTGCCAACAACTGACGCGGGCCGGGCTACTGGTCGAGGCGAACAGCGCCCCCGTGCCGGTGGCCCTGTGGGGCTCCGGCCCGCTCGCGCGCCGCCTCCTGGCCCGACTGGACGAGAGCGGACTGCCGGTATCGACGCTCACCCCTGAGGGGCTCAGCAGCCTCGATCCGGGACGGCTGGTGGTGCTGGCCGGCGCACAATGCGAGCCCGACCGTGCGGTGACTACCCAGCTGACCAGGGCGGGTATCAGCCATCTGGTGGTGCGATTGGAGCCGGATCGTGCCGTGGTCGGGCCGCTGGTCATCCCCGGCGACAGCGGCTGTGTCGGCTGCAGCGATCGGCAACTGTGTGGCCACGACGAGCGCTGGCCACAGGTGTTGGCCCAACTGTGCGCGCACCGGGCCACTCCCGATCCGCTGCTGCTCGACTGGGCGACGGCCACCGCGGTGGCCCAGATCGCCGCCTGGCTGGCCGGGCGACGTCCGGAGGTACGGGGGCGCACCCTCGAACTCGGTGCGGCCGAGTTGCGACTGCGGGCGAAGCCGGATTC
>CAZLJN010000113.1:0-7576 GCA_964559815.1 uncultured Propionibacteriaceae bacterium | reverse complement strand
ACCGCTGCCGAGGTGTTGGGGGTGGCCGGCGAGGTCCGCAGTGGGCTGAGCCGGGTGGGTGCCGCAACGGCTGGCGATCTGCGGGAGCAGCTCGACGGTCTGTTGTACGCCGGCTTCATCGCCGCGACCCCGGCCACCTGGTGGCCGCGGTTGCCGATCTACTTGCGGGCGGCTCGGCGGCGCCTGGATGCGGCGGTGAGTAATCCGCGGCAGGAGGCGGTGGGCCTGGAGCTCATCACCGAGTTGGAGGACGAGTACGCCCGCGCTTGTGCCCGCTACGCCGCGGAGTTGCCGCAACCGGTCGCTGAGGTGGGCTGGCTGTTGGAGGAGTTGCGGGTGAGCCTGTTCGCCCAAGGGTTGGGTACGGCGGTGCCGGTGTCGGCGAAGAGGGTGCGCACCGCGCTGGCGCTGGCAACGCAGAACTGACCTCCGCTGAGGCCGGCGGGCCGCCCGGACGGGGGAAACCTGTCCGGTTCCTGGCGCGGCTGGCGCCGGCTCAGCGGGTCAAACGATCCATCAGCGGGAAGTGAACCAGACCCGCCGTGGTCGCTGCTTACACGCTGGCGAAACGGGTGCGAATCGTCTCGCCCTCGGTCATTGCCTTGCCGAACCAGTGACGCCGGCCGGACCGCCGGGGGGCGATGGGCATCGGTGCGATCATGCGGGCAATGTCGAGGTCCTCGACCAGACGCTCATGGTCCCGGTCGGTGACTGCGTAGCTCAACATGGATCCAGGGTCCCGCGGAATCTCGTTCGGCACAAACACACTTTGCCGAATGAATGTTCGGTAACGCCGTATGATGATGGCATGTTCGATCTGAACCGTTTGCGCATCCTGCGCGCCGTGGTCGCCAGCGGGTCGGTGAACGAAACCGCCCGTCGGCTGGGGTACACGCCCTCGACGGTGAGCCAGCACATCCACACCCTCGCCAAAGAGGTCGGTTTCCCCTTGGTGGAGCGGGTCGGTCGAGGCATCGTGCCCACCGCGGCGGCCGTGGAGTTGGCCACGGCCAGCAGCGACGTGCTGCACGCCGCCGCCCAGCTCGGCGCCCTGGTGAAGGTGCTGCGCGAAGGAGCCACCGACCGGCTGGTGCTGCGTACCTTCGCCTCGGCCGCCTATGCCTGGATGCCGCAGGTGGCGCGCACCCTGCGACACGAGTTCCCCGGTCTGACCCTGGAACTGTCGATCAGCGAGTCCGACCTCGCCGAGGACGCCGGGCAGGCCGACATCGAGATCCACACCGAGCTGCCCTATGCGCCACCGATGGCCATCGCGGGCTTCCGTCGGACGGTGCTGGGCGCCGACGACTTTCTGCTGGCCCTGCCGACCGATCACCCGCTGGTGGGGTCGGGGCCGATCGACTTGGCTGAGTTCGCCGAGGACGACTGGGTGCAGTACGACTTCCGTGACGAGATCGCCACCAGTCTGACCACCCGGGCCTGTGCTGAAGCCGGCTTCGCCCCCCATTACGTCGCTCGCGCTCAAGACCACGTCACCGGTCTGGCCTTCGTAGCCGCCGGGGTCGGGATCACCTTGATCCCGGAGCTGGCGGCGGCCTGGTCGGCCTTCGACGTGGATTTCGTGCGTACCCAGAACCCCACCCCGTACCGTCGCATCGTGGTGTTGGTGCGCAACGCGGTGTCGTCCAATCCGGCCGCGATCCGGTTGGTGGAACTCCTGGTGGACGTCGCGTCGACGTCCACCCACCGGGCAGGTTTACCCGCCTGAGCCGCCATCTGCCCCGAGAGTCGCGGTACCGGGAGGTACAGTGACGGCGTGCTTGATCCCCGTGCGCTGTACCAGATGGAGGCCGATGCCGCCGCCTCGCTGTCCGGCCTGCGGCCAGCCCTGATCCACCTCTTCGACGGCTACATCGACGCCGGCATGGTGAACCACGGCGCTGCTCGCTACCTGCTGGAGGTCTGCGACCACCAGGTGCTGGCGCGCTTCGATCACGATCAGTTGCACGACTACCGCTCCCGGCGGCCACAGATGGTGTTCGACACCAACCACTGGGCCGAGATGATCGACTACTCGCTGGTGCTGCACCAGCTCAGCGATGCCAATGGCAAGCAGTTCCTGCTGCTGACCGGGCCGGAGCCTGATTCCCAATGGAACCGCGCCGCGGCCGCAGTGCTGCTGCTGGCCAACGAGTTGGGGGTATCCCAGCTGCTCACCTGCTCCGGCGTACCGATGGCGGTGCCGCACACCCGTCCGACCTTGGTGACCGCGCACGCCACCGACCCGGCGCTGGCCACCGGCAACCCGATGTGGATCGATCGGGTGCAGCTGCCCGGCGCCTTCTCCCACGTCCTGGAGTACCGGGCGGGGGAGGCCGGCATGCTCGCCCAGGGCTTCGTGGCGCATGTGCCGCATTACCTGGCCCAGGCCACTTTCCCGCAGGCCACTGCCGCGGTGCTGGCCCGGATCGCCACGGTCGCCGGTCTGGAACTGCCCCTGGACCCGCTGCACGCCCGCGCACAGGCCAACCTGACCGAGATTGCCGCAGAAACCTCATCGGATCCGGAGTTTGCGCCGATGGTGGCCACTTTGGAGGAGCAGTACGACCAGCTGGCCGCCAGTGGGGGAGCGTCGGTGCCGACCGCTGAAGAGATCGGCGCGGCTGTGGAGCAGTTCCTGGCCGAGCAGGATCCGCCCGACGAGTTCGGCGCCTGAGCGATGCCGCAGAGCGTCGCTGAACTGATCGACCTTCTGCAGCTGGAGCAGGTCGAGGAGACCGTCTTCGTCGGCCGTGACGACGATGGCGACAATCGGGTCGTCCAGCGGGTGTTCGGGGGGCAGGTGCTCGCTCAGGCCCTCACCGCCGCCTACCGGACGGTCGCCGACGATCGCGTCGCTCACTCCTTGGGCGCCTACTTCCTGCGGGCCGGAATCCCCGGCCGGCCGATTCACTACCGGGTCGAGCAGACCCGTGACGGCGGCAGCTTCTCCACCCGCCGGATCGTGGCCGCGCAGGCGGACCGGGAGATCTTCTCGATGGTCGCCTCCTTCCACGCCGACGAGCCAGGGCTGACCCACTCCGACCTGCCGCCGGACGGCGTGCCGGACCCCGCGGACTGTCCGCCGCTGTCGGAGGTGCTGGGTGCGCGCTCCCGTCGCGCGGTGGCGGCCTGGCGACGTGAATGGGGCGTGCTGGACGTCCGATTCGCCTCCGACACCTCGACCTTGACCAATGGTGGGCCACGCGATGCCGCGATGAAGGTCTGGGTGAAGGCGGAGAGCGATCTGCCCAGCGACGCCCGGCTGCATCAGGCCGTGCTCGCCTACGCCAGTGATCTGACGCTGCTGGGGGTGAGTACCGTGCCGCACCCGGTGGAGTTCGGCGGACCTGGCATGCAGGTGGCGTCGATCGATCACTCGATGTGGTTCCACCGCCCGATCCGGGCCGACCAGTGGCTCCTCTACGACCAGATCTCGCCCTCGGCGTCCGCCGGGCTGGGCTTCAGCTTCGGCCGGATGTTCGCCGGGCCGACGCTGGCCGCCTCCTGCGCCCAGGAGGGCCTGATTCGGCTGCTCGATCAGGGCTGAACCGGCAGCGATCAGCACCCAGACGTGTTGCAGGCCCCGAACCGGCGCGGATGGTTCGGGGCCTGCAGGCTCTTGCGATGCGGGTCAGGCGGCTTCGGTATCGGCCCGCAACTTGGTGATGGCGTGACGCTCGATCTGGCGCACCCGCTCGGCGGTAATGCCCCACACGGCGGCGATGTCGGCCAGCTTGGCCTGACGGCCATCGAGCAGGCCGTAGCGGCGGCGCACCACATCGGCCGACCGCTCGTCCAGCTTCGACAACAGCGCCTCCAGGCGGGAGCGGTCCTCGGCGTCCAGCACCATCTCGTCGGGGCCCGGCGCGCTTTCGCGGGCCAGCAGGTCGCCCAGGGCGGTGTCGCCGTCCTCCTCGAGCGGGGCGTCCAGGCTGATGTGATCGCGGGAGAGTCGCAGCAGGTCGATGATCTGCTCCACCGGCAGTTCGAGTTCGGCGGCGATCTCGGCCAGTTCGGGCTCGCGGCCGAAGCGGCGCTCCAGGGTCCGACGGACGGCCGACACCTGGTTCACCTGCTCGGCCACATGCACCGGCAGCCGGACGATGCGGCTCTGCTGAGCGATGCCACGCGAGATCGACTGGCGGACCCACCAAGTGGCGTAGGTGGAGAACTTGAAGCCCTTGGTGTAGTCGAACTTCTCCACTGCACGGATCAGACCGGTGTTGCCCTCTTGGACCAGGTCGAGCAGCGGCATCTGCGAGCGGCCGTACTTGCGGGCCACTGACACCACCAGGCGAAGGTTCGCGGTGATGAAGCGCTGCATGGCGGCGTCGCCTTCGGCCGCGATCTGCTGCAGTTCCTCAGTGGTGGCCGGTACCCGACGCAGGGCGGCTTCGTCGTCATCGAGTTCGCCGTCGAGGATGGCGTGGGCGTAGCGCCCGGCCTCGATGAGTCGGGCCAGCTCCACCTCCTCGGCGGCGGTGAGCAGCGCGGTCTTGGCGATGCCGTCCAAGTAGAGACCGACGGCGTCCTTACCGTCGATGCCCTCGGTGCTGCGGATCCGATGTGCGGTTGAAATCACGGGACTTCCTTTCGCTCGCCCCTAGTACAACCCGCCCAGCTGGGGGTTCTCTGCCCCTGACCCGGTGGTTGAGCCCCCAGGAGGAGCGATCGGCACCAGATTCAGACCGTAGTCGTACCTGCAGGATCGACTCCGGTCCCGGACCCGGTACTCGCCGCTCAGCAGGCTCTCAGCCAACGCCGAGAATCGATTCCTCAATCGGCCGCTGGCGGCGAGGTGAAGGTGATCAGCCAAGCCAGCTCGTAGGCGGCGTCCCGCCAGGCCCGATAGCGCCCGGAGGCGCCCCCATGACCGCCGGCCAACTCGGTCTTCAGCACGATCGGACGGGCCGACCCCGACTCCGCACGCAACCGGGCGACCCACTTGGCCGGCTCGGTCACCTCCACCCGGGTGTCATGGACGCTGGTGGTGGCCAGGATCGCCGGATACTGGCCCGGTCGAACGTTCTCGTAGGGGGAGTAGGACGCGATCAGGTCGTAGGCGGCCGGGTCGTGCAGCGGATCGCCCCATTCCTCCCACTCGGTGATGGTCAGCGGGAGCGAGGGGTCCAAGACCGTGGTCAGCGGGTCGACGAAGGGGACCGCGGCGTGGACGGCGGCGAAGACCTCCGGCGCGGCGTTGACCACCGCCCCGATCAGGAGACCGCCGGCGCTACCCCCTTCGGCTGCCAGCCGTTGTGAACTGGTGAAACCCGCGCTGACCAGGTGCTGGGCGCACGCGATGAAGTCGGTGAAGGTGCGCGGCTTGTGCTGCAGCCGTCCGCCCTCGTACCACTCGCGGCCGAGTTCGCCGCCGCCGCGGACGTGGGCGATGGCGTACACATAACCGCGGTCGAGCAGGCTCAGCCGGGCGATCGAGAAGCTAGGGGAGAGGCTGATCTCGTAGGCGCCGTAGCCGTACAACACGCAGCCGGCACTGCCGTCCAGCGGGGTGTCGGCGCGGTACACCAGCGAGATCGGTACCTGAGTGCCGTCCGGGGCGGTGGCCCATTCGCGGCGCTGGACGTAATCGGTGCTGCGGTAGGGGCCGAAACGCGGATGGTCGAGCACCGGCCGGGAGCGCAGCACGGTGCGAGAACCGTCGTCGAGGCGGTACTCCACCACCTGGCCGGGGGTGACCAGCGACTGGTAGTGCAGCCGGATCCGGTCGGTGTCGTATTCGTCGCCGTCGTCGGCCTCGGCGGTGAAGATCGGCTCGGCGAAGGTGATCGGCTGGGCCGGGCCGGGTTCGCCGGCTTCGTCGCGGTAGCGCAGCACGACCTGGTTGAGTCCGTCGCGGCGTTCGCTGATCACCAGCACCCGGTCGTAGGCGGTGACCCCGAGCAGCCGGACGCCCGGTTCGCCGGGCCAGATCGGCTGCCACTGCCGGTGGTCATCGGCGGTGAGCGGTGCCTGGGCGAGCGCGAAATCGACCGCACCGTCGTTGTGCACTATGAACAGCCGATCGCTGCCCACTTCGACGTCGTACTCGACGCCGTCGCGGCGTCCGGCGACACTGCGCAGCCTCAGTTCCGGGGCAGCGGTATCGGCCAGCCAGACCTCGGAGGTGTTCTTACTCTCGGCGGCGACCGTCAGCCAGCGGCTGTCCCGGGAGGAGTCCACCCCGAGCCAGAAGCGCTCATCGCTCTCTTCCAGGAGCAACTCGTCGACGGTCGCCCCCAGCCGGTGGTGCCACAGCTGATGCGGACGCCAGGCGTCGTCCACGGTGAGGTAGCAGAACCCCTGATCGCCGGCCCAGGTGCCGCCGGCGCTGATCTCGGACACCTCGTCGGCGAGCATCTCGCCGGTGCTCAGGTCCAGGAACTGCAGGCGGTAGCGCTCGTCCCCGCGGGTGTCGGTGGAGTAGGCCAGTCGGGTGCCGTCGGGGGAGATGGTGAAGGTGCCCAGCGCGAAGAACTCCTCGTCGCGGGCCAGTGCCTGGACGTCCAACAGCAGTTCCTCGCCCGCGGGCGCGGGACCGTCCGGGGCGGGGTGGTCGTCCCGGTTGGTGGCCGGGCAGCGGAAGTAGCGGGCGTAGTCGTCACCCTCAGTGGTGCGGGCGTAGTACCAGAACTCGCCCAGACCGGGATGGCGGACGAACTCGGGCACGCTCAGGTCGGTCTGCCGGGTGCGGGCGTCGAGATCGTCGTAGATGGCCTGGCGCAGTGCTGCCTGGTCGGCGGTGACGGCCTCGGCGTAGGCGTTCTCCGCCTCCAGGAGCGCCAGCAGCTGCGGATCGTCCTTGTCGCGCATCCAGGAATAGGGGTCGACGAAGGTGCGTCCGTGGTGACGGCGCGTCTCCGGACGGCGTGGGGCGAGTGGGGGGACCGGAGCAGCAACCATGCGGCAAACTCTAGGTGACGCATCGGGTTGGGTGATCGCCCAAGTCGTGGCAGAATGGTCCGACCAAGGGATTGACAGCTCCCGGCTGTCGTATGCCCTTTGACCAGTTCGTTTGAGAGGTCTGCCTGTGTCTCCACGCTCATCTGCCGCTTCCGCGTCGGTCCCGGACGAGGCGGTGGCTGCCCCCAAGAGGCGTGCAAAGAAGGTCGCTGAGCCCGTATCGCCGGTGGCTAAGGCCACCGAGGCGCAGGTCTCGCCGGTGACCCCTGATGTCGACGACGATCCCGCCGAGGAGATCCTGGTCGAAGAGGAATTGGTCGAAGAGGATCTGGACGCCGAGATCTCCGACGACGCCGAGTCCGATGAGGACGAAGCGGTGGTTTCCGTCGAAGAGGTCGTGACCGCTCGCGAAGCCACCGTCAGCCGCGAAGGCAACGACGTCGTGGTGACCGTCGGCGGCAAGAAGCGCACCCTCGACGACGTCGACGAGTCGACCTTCGAACCGGCCGAAGCCGCCAAGACCGAGGCCGAGATCACCGAGGACGGTGGCTTCAGCCTCTCCGACGCCGATGACGCCGACGAGCCCGAGCAGCAGGTCATGGTGGCCGGTGCCACCGCCGACCCGGTCAAGGACTACCTGAAGCAGATCGGCAAGGTCGCCCTGCTGAAT
>CAZLJN010000112.1:6808-7579 GCA_964559815.1 uncultured Propionibacteriaceae bacterium | reverse complement strand
CTTGGCCTGGTCCCGGTCGCCGCCGCAGCCGAGCACCGCGATCGTCCGCGACGACGGCAGTGCGGCCAGGGCTGCGGCCACCGACTCGGGGGTGTGGGCGAAGTCGACCACCGCTCGCGGCGCGCGCGGGCCCAGGTCGACCAACTGCATCCGTCCGGGGATGGCCGCGGTGGCCAGTCCCGGAAGCGCCAGGTCGAGGTCGACGCCAGCGAGTTCCAGCATCGCCGCGGCGGTGGTGGCGTTGCGCTGGTTGAAATCGCCGAGCAGCCCCAGGCGAAACTCGCGCACCCCGGCGGGCGTCCGCAGCCGCACCCGGCTGCCGCCGCTGGCCAGGGGCTGGGCATCCACGACCTGATAGTCGGCGTCCGCACCGGCCCCGGTGGTCACCGAACGCAGCCCACTGCCGCACACCTCCGCGGCGAGTCGGCGACCGAAGTCGTCGTCGATGTTGATCACCGCCGCCCGGCTGTGCCCATCACGGAAGAGCCGAGCCTTGGCCTGGAAGTAATCCTCCTGGTCGCGATGGAAATCCAGATGGTCGCGACCCAGGTTGGTGAACCCGGCCACATCGAAGACCAACTCGTCGGCACGACCAAGCGCCAAGGCGTGGGACGAAACCTCCATAGCGACAGAGTCGGCGCCGTGCTGCAACAGATAGGCCAACAGACCCTGCAGGTCGGGCGCCTCCGGAGTGGTGACAGTGGTGCGGCTGGAGACCAGCGACTCGCCGTCCAGGCGGAAACCGAGGGTACCGATCGTGCCCACCCGGTG
>CAZLJN010000112.1:0-6798 GCA_964559815.1 uncultured Propionibacteriaceae bacterium | reverse complement strand
GCTGCGGCCAGCCCGGCGGCCAGCAGGAAAGTCGTGGAGGTCTTGCCGGTCGTGCCGGTCACCCCGAGCAGCCCCAGGTGCTCACCGGGACGGTGGTAAATGGACGCCGCCGCCGCGGCCATTGCTGCCCGCGGCGAATCGACCACCACGACCGCCGCCCCGGTGGCCGGGACCAGGCTGGCGCCGTCGGCGTCGGTCAGGATCGCCACCGCGCCGGCGGCCAAGGCTTGGGCCGCGAACTTGGCGCCGTGGGTGGCCGCACCAGGCAGGGCGACGTAGAGATCGCCGGGCTGAATGGCGCGGGAGTCGAGGCTGATCCCGCTGATCGGAATCGGCGGCGCTCCGGCGAAAAGGGAGGCCAAAGACACCGGCCCCAGCTGGTCCGGACGCAGGCTCGATCCCGATGCGGTCATCAGTGACAACCCTAGTGGGTTTTTGGTCAGGGCTTGATGGGCAGACTCGGCGCCGGGCCCGATTGCGGGACCCCGTAGCGCGCCATGGCCAGCTTCATCAGTTCCTGCACCACCGGGCCGGCCACGTCCGAGCCGAACTGCCCGCGCGCGGGGTTGTCGACCACCGCGTAGACCAGCACCTGCGGGTTCTCGATCGGAGCCACGCTGATCGCCGAAGCGACCAAGCCGCGGTAGCACCCGCACGAGGTGTCGAACTTCTTCGAGGTGCCCGTCTTGGCACCCACCCGATAGCCAGGCACGTCGAACTGGTGGTTGTTCTGCGCCATCGCCTCCATCATCGACAACACCTTGGTGGCGGCATCCTCCGACACGACCCGGTGCGCCTGCCCCGTGGTCAGCTTGGTGGACGTCCCGTCGGCCTCGGTCCTGCTGGCCACCAACTGCAGCGGGGTGTAGACCCCACCGTTGGCGAGCGCACCGACGGCCGCGACCATCTGGACCATGGTCACGCTCTCGGCGCTACCACCGAAGGCCTGGCCGTCCCGCGCCCAGTCCGGCATGTCGGCGGCAGGGATCGAGCCGGTGGCCTCGCCGGGCAGACCGATCTTGGTCTTGGCGCCCAGCCCGAAGGCGACCTGGTAGTCATGCAGCGACTGCTTGGTCGCCCGGCGAGCCAGCGTGATCGTGCCGATGTTGGACGACTTCGCCACGATCCCCCGCGCCCGCAGCTTGATGGTGCCGTGGGACCAGGCATCCTTGACCCAGTTGTCGCCGGACTTGATCTTGTCGGGAATGGTGACCACTTCGTCCGGATCGATCAGGCCCTGATCGAGCAGTGCGGCCATGGTCAGCACCTTCTGCACGCTGCCCGGGGTGTAAGACACCGTCACCGCCGGGTTGCCGAGAGCGTCGGCGTCGGCCTTGCCGTATTGCGCCGGATCAAAGCTCGGCGCCACCGCCATGGCCAACACCTCACCGGTCTTGGGGTTGGTGATGATCACCGATCCCCACTTGCCGCCGGTACGCATCAACTGATTGGCCAGGGCCTGCTCGGCCTGCAATTGCAGGCCGGGGTCGAGGGTCGTGACAAAGCTCGCCCCGTTGATCGCCGGGGTCAAGGTGTAGGTGCCCATCGGGAGGCGCTCGCCGTTCGCCGAGCGCTGGTACACCTCCTTGCCCGGGGTGCCGACCAAGGCGGCATTCAGGACGTACTCGAGTCCGCCGGCGCCCACGCCGTTGGAGTTCACGAAGCCGATCACGTTGGCTGCGAGCTTCCCGTTCGGGTAGCGCCGCGTCGGTGCGCTCTCCTTCGACACGCCCACCAGCCCGGCATCACTGACCGCTTCCAATAACTGGCGGTAGGTGGCCATCGCCACTCCGGTCTTGGCGATTTGGCGGCCACTGCTCGGGTTGTTGGTGAGTTTGCCCAGATAGAACTCCGGGGTATCGCCGAGGAACTGCGACAGCAGGGCGGCCAGCCGCGGCGGCGCACCAGCAGCGGTCTGCTTGTCCCTCGCGGTCATGTCGGCGTCCATCCGACCGTTGGTGGCCACCATCCGCGGGCTCAGAATCACGGTGACGGTGTCCTCGGTGAATGCGAGCACCTCACCGTTGCGCCCGGCGATCGTGCCGCGCATCGCCGGCAGCTCCTGGGTGATGGTCGCCTGCTCGGTGGCCTTGAGCGCTAGCGAACTGCCCTCGATGGCCTGCACCTGCACCGCCCGCCCAGCGGCGAGGGAGAACACCACCGCCACCAGGATCAACAGGATCCGCAGGCGGGGCACCGAGGGAGCCACCGGCAGCTTGCGCGCCCGCGTCCGCCGGGACGAAGCCGGCTTGTTGAAGAAGCGGTCGAGCGGCTTGCTCATCCGTTGGCCCCGGTCGTCGTGGCTGCTGCGGCTGCTGCGGCCGCAGCCGCCTTCGCCGCGGCCTTCTTCGCTGCGGCCGCGGCCGCCTGCTGAGCCTTGCGGTCGGCGGCTGCCTGGTTGATCGCGGCAATCTGGGCGGCCGCCTCGGCGTCGGTGAGGTAGCGCACACCGGGCACCTCATTGCCGAGCACGGGCCGCGGGTCGCCGAAGACCTTGCCGTCACTCAGGCGCATCGGCACCGCATTCGGATTGGGGCGCATGCCCAAGTCCTGCGCAGCGATCACCAAGTGACGAATCGAGCGGGCTTCGGCCAACTGCGCCTCCAACTGAGAGGCCCGATTGGCCAAGTCATTGGCCTGGTGCTGCTTGGCCTGCACCGCGAACGCCTGCTCCTGAAGCATGGTGGTCAGCACGACCATGCCGGTCATGCCCAGGGCGATGAGCACGGCCATCATCACGACAAACGGCAGCGTCGTCGGCCGCAACCGGGGCGGCTCGACCGCCCGCAGTGTCGGCTTACGCGCTGAATCCCGGCCCGGGCGGGGGGCTAACTGGGCCGTCATCAGTTCACCTCCGGATTGCGAGTAACTGCACGAAGACGGGCCGAAGCGGCCCGCGGGTTGGTGTCGGTTTCGTTCTGTGATGGACGTTCGGCACCACGTGTCAGCAGGCGGAACTTCGCGCGGTAGTCCGGCGGCACCTCCGGCACACCCACCGGTACCCGGTCGGTCGTTGCGGTCGCGAACGCCCGTTTGACCAGGCGATCCTCGCCGGAGTGGTAGGCCAACACGGCCAGCCGTCCGGACGGGGCGAGTGCGTCGAGCGCCGCCGGCAGCACGTCCCGCAAGGAGCCGAGCTCGTCGTTGACGACGATTCGCAGCGCCTGGAACGTCCGCTTGGCCGGATGCCCCCCGGTGTGCCGGGCGGCCGCCGGAATCGCGTCGGCGATCACCGGCACCAGTTCGCCGGAGGTGGCGAACGGACGTTGCGTCCGAGCCGCCACGATGGCTGCGGCGATTCGGGTGGCAAAGCGCTCCTCACCGAATTCGCGCAGGATCCGAGACAGCTCCCGCTCGCTCCAGGTGTTGATGATGGTGGCCGCGCTCAGTTCCTGCGTCGGGGTCATCCGCATGTCCAACGGGGCGTCGGTGGCATAGGCGAACCCGCGAGCGGTGGCATCGATCTGCAGCGACGACAAGCCCAGGTCGAGCAGGATCGCCTGCACCGAGGTGACCCCGGCCTCGTCCAACACCTGCGGGAGTTCGTGGTAGATCGCCGAGAACAGCTGGACCCGATCACCGAAGCCGGCCAGGCGTTCGCCGGCGATGGCCAAGGCGTTGGGATCGCGATCGATCCCGATCAGCCGTGCGTTCGGGCAGGCCTGCAGGATCAGCCGGGCGTGCCCGCCGAGGCCGAGAGTGCCGTCGACGTAGATCGACCCCGGCTCATTCAGCGCCGGGGCCAGAAGTTCCACGATTCGGTCGGCGAGCACGGGGATGTGGGTGGCGGCGGCGATGCCTCCGGCTGCACTCATTTCGACCCGTCCGATCCGTTGTGCGGTTCGTGCGGAGTGGATCCAGTCCGCTGGGCCTGACTCCTGGCACCGGGGAAGGTGCGCCAGGCGGTCGACCCAGCGGGCTGAAGCCGCGCCCGCACGAACTCGCGTGTTGGTTCAGCCCACGGAAGGCATTCCCTCGTCCAAGGCCGCGAAGGCCTCCTCTTGCGCTGCCGAGTACTCAGCCCAGGCGGCCTGGTCCCATACCTCGAGCCGGTTGAAGGCGCCGATCACGACGATGTCCTTCTCCAGCCCGGCGTAGGTCCGAAGCGGGGGCGGAATGACCACCCGGCCCTGACTATCCGGCAGTTCGTCCGAAGCGCCCGAGGCCACCATGCGCTGGTAGTCCCGCACTCCGCGGACTGTGGAGGGTCCGGTCGCAGTGTTGGCGACTTCGGCCAGAAAGGCCTCGGTCGGCCAGATCGCCAAACAACGATCCTGCTGCCGGGTGATGACCAGGCCGGATGCCAACTGCTCGCGGAACTTCGCGGGCAGAAAGAACCGTCCCTTGTCGTCGAGCTTGGGTGTGTAGGTGCCGAGAAACATGGCTCCGACCCCCTTCGCTCTCCTCCACTACGCGCCACCATACTCCACTTCCCTCCACTTGACACCAGAAAGCGGGGTTTTCCCCACGATTTCTGACAGGACAAACACACAGAGCCGGCGCGGGTTCGCGGACATGAAAAAGCGGGCGGTGGATCGCCACCGCCCGCTCACGGAATCGCAGGACCACCCCACCGACCGCCGCCGGCCGCGAGGGGAACGTGGCGCCAGGAGGCGCACACAAAGCGAGCCGCGCGAACGCGGCTCAGCACACAGGGGTTGTTAGTTCAGGTCGTCGTCACGCCGGCGCCGGTCATCCCGCCGGGGAGCGGCCCCCGGCGCAAATCCGGGGTCCCGGGCGCCGACACCGTCATGGTCGCCGGGCTGCCGCCACGCCGTGATCGCCACCGCGGTCGCGGCCAGCATCACCACAAACCCCGCCACGCTCACCAGCGGATGGACATCCATGCCGACAACCAGCACGGCCACACCGATCGCAAAGACGATCGCGGCGATGATCACCGTCCGCTGATACCAGCCACGCTGATGGCCACGCAGAGCATTGGCCAGGCGCGGATCCTCGGCGGCCAAGGCCGCTTCCATCTGCTCAAGGAGCTTCTGCTCCTCTTCTGACAGCGCCATGACCACCTCCTTCGACGCCCGCGTGGGGAATGTACCGCCAGTCTAGGCGCGGGGTGTGCATTTCGGAACCAAAACCGCCTGGGCTCAGATGCTGATGCCCCGCGGCGGCCCGGTCAGCGCGGCGCGGGTCGCCGCCCGCGCACCGAAGGTGCGATTCACCTTGTCGACGGCCAATTCCACCGCATCCCAGCCCACCTCGGGGTCATCCAGCCGCGGCTGATGCCAGACCCGCGCTCGATCGACCAGTCCCGTGACCCGCACCCCGACCCTGCGGAGCACCTGCCCCCGCGGCAGCCGCCCATGCAGTCGCACGGCGGCGGCGTAGACCTCGCCGGTCAGGTCGGTCGGCTCCACCAACGCCAGCGAGACTGATCGCGTGGTGAAGTCGGCATATCGCACATGAAAGGTCACCGTGCGTCCCATCACCGCTGCGGCGCGCATCCGGGTGGCCACTTTGTCGCAGACCCGCAGGATCTCCGCCCGCACCTGCGCGGGATCACTCAGGTCATGGGCGAAGGTCTCCTGGCAACCCACTCCGCGCTCACCGGGACCCGCCCAGTGCTGGCGCGCGGTATCACGCCCCCAGGCAAGCTCGGCCAGCTGCGCTCCGGCATGCCGACCGAACGCCGCCCGCAATTCCGGCCGCGGGATCGCCGCCAGATCCCCGATGGTCTGCACTCCGAGGGCATGCAACCGCGCCGCGGTCGAGTCCCCCACCCCCACCAACCGCTCCACCGGGAGCGGGTGAAGGAAGCCGACGACCGCGTCGGGCGGGATCTCCACCAGCCCGTCGGGCTTGGCCGCCACCGAGGCCATCTTGGCGATCAGCCGGTTCGGCCCGATCCCTACCGAGCAACCGAGGCGCTGCTCGTCGCGCACCAGGGCGCGCACCCGCTCGCCGATCTCGACCGCGCTCACCTGCCCCCGCAGGGTCATCGTCAGATCCAGATAGGCCTCATCGATCGATGCCATCGCCACCTGCGCGGTCACCGTCTCCAGGATCGCGCGCACGCCGGCCGAGGCTTCGCCATAGCGGGCGAAGTCGGGCCGAAGCGCCACTCCGTGCGGACACAACCGGCGAGCCGCAGCGACCGACATGCCGCCCCGCACCCCGAAGGCGCGGGCCGGATAGTTCGCCGACAGCACAACACCGCGATGCTCTCCCCCCACCCAGACCGGAACCTCGGCCAACTCCGGACGCCGCCGCAACTCCACCGACGCATAGAAGGCATCCATGTCGACGTGCATGATCACCGCCATCACGCGGTGTCCCGCCCGGCCGCAGCATTCGGCAGTCGCCGACGCACCAACTCGACGAAAGTCTGCGCGTCCCGCAACAGATCGTCGGCCTCTCGGGCCGACAACGAATAGCGCCGCTGCACCGCGGCTTGGAGCTTGCCGGTGGCCTGATCGAAGCAGGCCGCCCATTCGCCGAGCTCCGGTGCCCACCGCGGCACAGATCGCCAGATCAGCGCCGCGTCACCCTCACGTCCGGTACGCACCACCGCAAGACCCAGCGCCGCCCATCCGGCCGCCATCAAAGACCACCGGAACCGATCGGCGACAGTGTCGGCGACCTCGGCAGCAGCCAGCGCGGCTCGCGCTCGCGTGAACAGCTGCTCCATCTGCCGCACCTCCACCAGCAGGTCATAGCGCGGGCAGGGCCACCGGGTCGAAGGATGACCCGCCCGCGCCGGTTCGAACAACCCACCCCCGAGCGAACCTTCCCCAGCCCGACTCGTGGCGTTTTCGAACGTCTTTTCGAATAGCTCAATCA
>CAZLJN010000111.1:3299-7588 GCA_964559815.1 uncultured Propionibacteriaceae bacterium | reverse complement strand
ACATCCCTCAACCCCGAAGCACCCCTGCAACCAAACGCCCTCGACTCGCGAGATACCCGGCGTGTCTCATCCCCGCCGCCTGTTGATGACGCGTTTTGTTGCACCTCACCTGTGGATCGCTGACCGATACCTGCTGACTTTGCCCAAGACACAGGTATGAACCGAGCACTTGAGGACCTGTTCGCTGACCACCCGGCCATCGCGGTACGTCAGCACCCACGCCAGCGAACCACGTTATGGCGGCTCCAACGATCTGGGGAGTTGGCCTCCCCCTTTCCCGGCATCCTTGTTCGATCCGACGACCGCAGAGGGTTCACCCAGCTCGCGGCCGTCGCGCTGTGGTGTGCCCCACTCGGAGTCATTCATGGCAGGTCCGCTGCGGAGGTCTGGTCCAGCGAGCCGATCACTGCGCCGGTGACTGTGTCGCACCCCAGTCTGCGGACGCGACCTGGGGTGCGGGTGACCCGGCACCAGATCCCGACCGAGTTCGTGATCTCCTATCAAGGCGTTCGCCTTGCTGCGCCCGCTTTCGTCGCCGCGGAGTTGGCCCGAACCGACGGCGGGAGCCACTTCGCCGAGTTCCTGCGTACTGGACTTGCCCGGCAATCCGAGATGAATGCCGCCCTGGTGAACTTCACTGACTGCCCCGGACAACTCGAGCGCCGACGTACGTTTCGGAGCTGCGAGCGCGGCCCGTGGTCGTTTGCCGAGGTCCGCCTCCACCAGATCCTGCGTGACGCGCGCATCACTGGCTGGCAGGCCAACGCAACGATCCGGGTCGCGGGACAGATCCTCCACCCCGACGTCTTGTTTGATGCCGAGCGACTCGTCGTCGAGTTCGACGGACAGGCAAGTCACCACGCTCGGCCGCAGTTCATCCGCGATCGAGAGCGGCAGAATCTGCTGGTGCTGGCTGGCTTCCGAGTGCTCCGGTTCGCCTGGGAACACTTGGACGACCCGCGCTACATCGTTAAGGCCATCTCGAAGGCGCGCAACGAAACGCGCTCACACGCCCTAGTGGGAGCGTGACACGCCGTCTATCTCGCGAGTCGAGGGCGTTTGGTTGCAGGCGGGGTTGCTCAAATGCGAGTGGCCCGGGGCGATGCCCCGGGCCACTGCGAAAACGAACGGCGGAACTGCAGATCAGCCGATGGTCTTGCCGGCGCTGCGCAGACGCGCGCAGGCCTCAACCACTCGGGCGGCCAAGCCGGCCTCGGCGATCTTGCCCCAGGCGCGGGGGTCGTAACGCTTCTTGTCGCCCACCTCGCCGTCGATCTTCAGCACGCCGTCGTAGTTCTTCAGCATGTAGTCGGCCACCGGACGGGTGAACGCGTACTGGGTGTCGGTGTCGATGTTCATCTTGATGACGCCGTAGTCGACCGCGTCGGAGATCTCCTGGGCGGTCGAGCCCGAGCCACCGTGGAAGACCAGGTCGAACGGCTTGACCTTGCCGTACTTGGCGCCGACGGCGTCCTGGATCTCCTTCAGCACCTCCGGACGCAGCTTCACCGCACCCGGCTTGTAGACGCCGTGGACATTGCCGAAGGTCAGCGCGGTGATGTAGCGCCCCTTCTCACCCATGCCGAGCACCTCGATGGTGCGCAGGCCGTCGGCCACGGTGGTGTAGAGCTTCTCGTTGATCTCAGCGGCGACGCCGTCCTCTTCGCCACCGACGACGCCGACCTCGATCTCCAGGATCTGCTTGGCGGCAGCGGTGAGGGCGAGCAGCTCATCGGCGATCGCCAGGTTCTCCTCCATCGGCACCGCCGAGCCGTCCCACATGTGCGACTGGAACAGCGGCTCCAGGCCCTTCTTGACCCGCTCGGTGGAAATCGCGATCAGCGGCTTCACCCAGGTGTCGATCTTGTCCTTCTGGCAGTGGTCGGTGTGCACCACGATGTTGATCGGGTAGTTCTTGGCGACCACGTGCGCGTACTCGGCCAGGGCGACCGAACCGGCGACCTTGTCCTTGATGGTCGGGCCGGCGGCGTACTCCGCACCACCGGAACTGATCTGGATGATGCCGTCCGAACCGGCTTCAGCGAACCCGGCCAGCGCAGCATTGAGGGTTTGCGACGACGTGATGTTGATCGCCGGGAAGGCGTAAGACCCCGCCTTGGCGGCATCCAGCATCTGGGCGTACTTCTCAGGACTTGCGATAGGCATTCGATTGGCTCTCTCTCATCAGACAGTGCCCGCGACGGTGCGGCCGCCAAGCGGTACCTCTCTAGTCTGTCAGGAGATCGCCGGACGTGCAGGCTCAGTCCAAACGAGACAGGTCCACCCCGGTGCGACCACCGGACAGCACCCTGACCACCGAATCCAGGGAGGCTGGCATCACGTCGGTCACGTCGAGCGGAACCTTCAGCGTCGAGTTGTCGCGGAGCGTCGTCACCAAGGAACTGGACGATCCCAGCGACCCCGGCTTGACCACCATCGAGCCGACTTCCGGCCAGGTGATCCACCGCTGAGCGATCAGGACGCCGTCGCGGTTCAGCCCGATCGCCAAGCCGGAGGCGAGCTTGGCCTCACCGGACGCGCGCGCCCAGGTGATCGCGGCATAGATCGAGGTGCTCACCCCGATCGCGATGCTGGCGATCAGGAACCAGGGTGCCGCGTTGCCGACCTGCCCGGGCCAGATCAGCCAGACCAAGCCGATGATCAGGCCCGACAGCAGCAGGGACCCCAGCCGCCAGATGGTGTTGAAGCGCGCCGAGTTCACCCGTCCGACCGCCACGTCGGGTCGGTAGTAGATGCCGTATTCGTCGCCCACGGCCCCAATCCTAGGCGACGGCTCAGCCGTTGATCAGGGACGACAGCTCACCGATCTCCAGGGTGCGACTGCCCTGATAGGTATGCAGGAAACTGCCGTGGTCACCACCACTGACCCAGTCGACCCGCCACGTCTGCTCCGCCACCACCAGGTACGGACGCCCCTTCGGCGACACCCGCTCATAGATGTAGCCACACGTCGGCGACTCCCGACCCGGCACATCAACATCCTGGCGATACTCCGTCATCGCCCCACACACGACCGACTCGCCATCACCCATCCGAAGACGCGACGACTGCCACGTCGCAGTGATCGTGAAATCCAGACCATCGTGGCGCACATGCGTGGACATTTGCCGCGGACCATCAGTCCACAACCAGATCGGAAACCCCACCACCAACATGTTCCACTCATTCACACTCGGATCCGGACCAAACCGCGGCGTCGCATCCGGCAACGTCAACGCCGCCACCACCGATTGCTCGATCGGCACGATCCGATTGAAGGTAGGCGGCAAATGCGGCAAACTCCCCGGACCCTGCGGCGGCGTCGGGCAACTCCCATCCGGCAAACGCAACAGAATCGGGCAGTCCCGCTTCTTGCTGGGCGCGTTGCCCTTGTTCTTCGTAGACCCAGGCGGGTTCGGCGGCGGGCACTTGCGGTAACGCCCGCCGCTTACGGTTTTCCCATTCCCGGCGACTTTGGCCAACTTGTCGCAGATGCCCCGAGTGGGAGCGGCGTGGGCATCGGCTACGGGCCACCAGCCGAAGGCCAACACCAGACAGATGAATGCCGTCAAAGCCCTCAGCACGCCTCCACCTCTCCGCTGGCTGGTTGGTAAAGCCGGGCGATCTTCAGGCGGCCTTCGTCACGTACGAAGTTGGCCGTGTCCGAGAAGTAGCCCGCTGATTCAGGCGTCTCACCTTTGGACACCATCAAGGCCGTGTGTTGATCAACGCACACTTGGAGCGCCACCACCATCCCTGGGCGAACTTCATCCGGCACCCGCCGCATCCAGGAGAGCTCCACCTTCCCGCCATCGAGCCTGACGTCTGCCTGCTTGAGGGTCTTGTAGAAGGCCACTTCAGTAGAGAGCGCCTCGCCGGTCAGTGTCTCCTGGATCGCAGGAGTCGCTTGATCTACTCCACCAGCGCGCCAGATCCGCTCATCCTCGGCCAGGTACTTGCGATACACCGCCTCAGCCTCGGCATACAACGCGTCGAGCTTGTCGTACTCGTCCCGCTGCACCTTGGCACACGGAAACGGAGTGCCGCCGGCTTCCGGCGTGCAGGAGTAGGTGGGCTGGCTCACCGGAGCACCGGGCGCACAACCAGCCAACAAACCGAGCGCCGACAACAACGACAGGACCAATACAGACGACTTCGCCACGAAAGTCTCCCCGGGGTAGGTTCCGGCCAGCCTGACACACCGCGAACACCGCTCACAACCGCTCAACCCGGGTTATCCACACCCCGAATGAAAGTCGTACGGGCGGGCCTAGGCGAGGGACGCCAGC
>CAZLJN010000111.1:2850-3289 GCA_964559815.1 uncultured Propionibacteriaceae bacterium | reverse complement strand
GCGCAGCAATCGGGCGGCCACGGTCATCGTCCAGCGGGAATCGACCAGGTCGTCGACCAGCAGCACCGGGCCACTCAGATTCGCCAATGCCACGGCCAACTCGGGCGCGACCACGAAGCGCTCCCACACGTCACGGACGCGGAACGCCGAGTTACTTGGCCCGCGCAGCGGACCCGCCCCTGCGGCGAGCTCCAGCTCACCCAGATAGGGCAGCCGCCCGGCGGTGGCAATGCCGGTGGCCAGCGAACGCACCAGCTGCGGACGAGACAGCGAAGCGAGAGAGACCACCGCGGCCGGACGCTGCTCCCAGGGCCACTCCTTCAACGCCTGCAAGCAGCCGCGCACCAACTCCGGTGGCACCGGCTGATCGATCGCCACCCCGTCAGCGTCGGTGACGAACACCGCCCGCAACGCACTGCCCCAGCCCAGGTCGCTGAGC
>CAZLJN010000111.1:0-2840 GCA_964559815.1 uncultured Propionibacteriaceae bacterium | reverse complement strand
CCTCGGCAGCGACCTCGTCGGCGCGCAGCCTGCCCTTCGCCGGAGCGCCTTGAGGCCATTGCAGGCGCGGGGCCAGCGGCACCCCGACCCGTTCCAACGCGGCCTGCGCCTGCTTCTCGGCGACCGCAGCGATCTCAGTGGGGTACCAGGCTCCGGCGCAGACATCACAGCGCCCGCACGGCTCGGCCGCCGGGTCGTCCAAGGCGGCGGTGAGAAAGTGCATGCGGCAGGTGCCCAGCCGCTCGTAGGCGAGCATCGCCTGCTGCTCGGCCACCCGGGCCTGCGCGACCCGCTCGTAGCGCTCGGCGTCGTAGGTCCATGCCGCCCCGGTGGACGTCCAGCCGCCCTCGCCGGCTTCGACCGCGCCATCGACGGCCAGCACTTTGAGCAGCAACTCCAACGCGGCCCGCTTCACCTCGACCCGGGCCTCGATCGCCGGCACCGACAATCGACGGTCCGCCTGCGCTAATGCCTCCAGCACTGCATCGGCGCGGGCCTGGGTGGGCATCGCGTTGGTGGCGAACCAATGCCAGATCTCCTGGTCTTCGCTGCCGGGCAGCAACAGCACGTCGGCGCTGTCGGTGGCGCGACCGGCACGGCCGACCTGTTGGTAGTAGGCCACCGGCGAGCTGGGCGCGCCCAGATGCACCACGAAGCCCAGATCAGGCTTGTCGAATCCCATGCCGAGCGCGCTGGTGGCGATCAGGGCTTTGACCTCATTGCGCTTCAGCGCCTCCTCGGCAGCCAGCCGCTCGCCGGCCTCGGTGCGTCCGGTGTAGGCGCGGACGTTGTAGCCGGCTTCGGTCAGCATCGCGGCGGTGTCTTCCGCGGCCGAGACCGTGAGGCAGTAGACGATGCCCGATCCGGGCAGGTCGGCCAGATGCTCGGCCAGCCAGGCCAGGCGACGCCAGTTGCTGCTCAACTCCAGCACCCCCAGGCGCAGCGACTTGCGCGCCAATGGCCCGCGCAGGGTGAAGACCTCCTCACCGCCGGCCCGCAGCTGTTCGGCCACATCGGCCACGACCCGCTCGTTCGCGGTGGCCGTGGTGGCCAGAATCGGGACGCCGGCAGGCAGGTCGACGATCAGGTCGCGGATGCGCCGATAGTCGGGACGGAAATCGTGGCCCCAGTCGGAAATGCAGTGAGCCTCATCGATCACCAGCAGGCCGCAGGTGGCGATCAACCGCGGCAGCTGGGTCGCTCGAAACCGCGGGTTGACCAGGCGTTCGGGGCTGACGAACAACACGTCGACCGCGTCGGCGTCGAGCAGCGATTCGATGTGGTTCCACTCGGTGACGTTGGCCGAATTGATCGCCGCCGCCCGCACCCCGGCCCGCTCGGCTGCCGCCACCTGATCACGCATCAGCGCCAGCAACGGCGAGACCACCAGCGCCGGCCCGGCACCGGCACGGCGCTGCAGCAATGCCGAGATGAAATAGACCGCCGACTTGCCCCAACCGGTGCGCTGCACCACCAGCGCACGCCGATGGTCATCGACCAACGCGCTGATCGCCTCGCGCTGGCCCGGGTGGAAATCGGCCTGCGGATTGCCGGTCAACGCTCGCAACAGCTCCAACGCGGCATCGCCGGAGTCGCCAGCGGGCGCAGCGGACGTAGCGGACGCAAGGGGCGCCACGGCCGGCTCGTCCGAGAAGTCGAACTCAGACCCTGCGTCGTCGTCGGGCGGCTCCTGCAGCCACCATTCGTCACTCACCGGTGCAGCCTCTCAGCCGCCACTGACATCGGTTCACCCACGCGGAACCGACGCCCACTGCAGCGCCCAGTGATACATCGCGATCGCGGCGGCCGCACCGGCGTTGAGCGAGCGGGTGGAACCGTACTGGGTGATCGCCACCAACTGCTCACAGCCGGCAACCAGCTCATCGGTCAGACCCGGGCCCTCAGAGCCGAAGATCAAGCAGCAGCGCTGCGGCAGTGCCGCCGTCTCCAGCGGCACCGAGCCGGGCAGATTGTCCACGCCGATCGGGGCCACGTCGTGCTCAGCCAGCCACGACAGAAACTCGGCGGTCGTCGCGTGGTGCTCCAGATGCAGATAGCGATCGGTGACCATGGCGCCGCGCCGGTTCCAGCGCCGCCGTCCGATGATGTGCAGCCGCTCCACATTGAACGCGTTCGCGGTGCGCACGATCGAGCCGATGTTGAAGTCGTGCTCCCAGTTCTGGATCGCGACCTGCAATGGCAGCCGCCGGGTGTCCAGCTCGGCGACGATGGCATCCAGCCGCCAATAGCGGTAGTCATCGGGCACATTGCGGCGATCGCCTTCAGCCAGCAGCTCCGGGTCCAGCCGCGGATCGTCCGGCCAGGGCTCGGGGTGCGGCCCTACCCCGGGCGAGCTCACAGCGACGACCTCGTCCTCGCTCAGCTCCGCCATGGCGCTCACGGTACCCTTTCCCATCATGGACGCGCTCACTCTGCTGCCCCTGCAACTCATCCCGTGGCTGGACCCGGAATACCTGCTCACCTCGCTCGGCAACTGGGCGCTGTGGGGGGCGGCTTTGGTGATCTTCATCGAGTGCGCGATCTTCCCGGTGTTGCCCGGCGATTCGCTGCTGTTCGCCATCGGTATGTTCATCGCCAACGACGCCCCGATCATTCGCTTCGGCGACCTCGGCAAGCCCGCCGTACTGGCGATCGCGACCGCCGTCCTGCTGGTCGCCGCTGTCCTGGGCAATGTCGCCGGCTACTGGGTGGGCAAGACCATCTCGCCGTGGCTGTTCAAGCCGCGTGACGGCTTCATCGGCAAGGTCTTCTCCCAGAAGCACCTCGACCAGACCCACGAGTTCTTCGAGCGCTACGGAGCCAAGGCCCTGGTGCTGGGA
>CAZLJN010000110.1:0-7598 GCA_964559815.1 uncultured Propionibacteriaceae bacterium | reverse complement strand
GTCCAGCCCCGACAGCGAGCCGTCGCCGCCGCCAATCTGATGGACGCCGGCATCGACCGGCTGGTGGTCATCGGCGGCGACGGCTCGCTGTCGGGGCTGGACCAGTTCCGCGGCGAGTGGACCCAACTGCTCAGCGAGCTGGTTGCCGAAGGCCGGATCACCCAGCAGACCGCCGACGCCCATCCGGCGTTGATGTTCGCCGGGCTGGTCGGCTCCATCGACAACGACCTGGTCGGCACCGACATGACCATCGGCGCCGACACCGCGCTGCACCGCATCGTCGCCGCGATCGACGCACTGTCCAGCACCGCCGCCAGCCACCAGCGCGGTTTCGTCGTCGAAGTGATGGGACGCCATTGCGGCTATCTGGCGCTGATGAGCGCCATCGCCGGCGGCTGCGACTACGTCCTGATTCCGGAGGCCCCACCCGAAGACGGCTGGGAACAGCAGATGTGCGACGCGCTGCGCCGCGGCCGCCAAGGCGGACGGCGCGACTCGATGGTGGTCGTCGCCGAAGGCGCCTGCGACCGCCAGGGCCAGCCGATCACCTCGGCCTACGTCCGCGAGGTGATCGAGAAGAACCTGCACGAGGACGCCCGGGTGACGATTCTCGGTCACGTCCAGCGCGGCGGCGCGCCGAGCGCCTATGACCGGTGGGCGTCCACATGGCTGGGCCACGAGGCCGTCCTCGAAGTGCTCAACGCCACCCCCGGCTCGGTCGGGCCGGTGATCGGCTTCAAGGGCAACCGCGTCCACCACGCCCCGCTGGTCGAAGCAGTCGCCAAGACCCGACAGGTGCCCGAACTGATCGCCGCCGGCGACTACGCCACCGCGATGGAGCTGCGCGGCGGATCGTTCACCGAGGCGGCCCGGATCTTCGCCGAGATGGCCAGCCCCAGCCGGATCGAGCCCGGCGCAGAATCGCGACGGATCGCCATCGTCCACGGCGGCGGGCTCGCCCCCGGCATGAACGCCGCCGCTGCCGATGCCGTCCGGCTGGGGATCAGCCGGGGCCACACCATGCTCGGCGTCCAAGGCGGCTTCCCCGGCCTCCGGGACGGCCAGGTGGCGCCGTTGGAGTGGGCCGATGTCGAGGGCTGGCTGGTCGGCGGCGCCGACCTGGGCACCCGGCGGGTGGTGCCGACCGTCGACGAGCTGTACCGGATCAGCCGCACCCTGGAGGATCAGCGGATCGACGCGCTGCTGATGATCGGCGGCCTCAACGGCTATGAAGGCGCCTACCTGATGCACAGCTACCAGGAGACCTTCGCCGCCTGCGGACTGCCGATCGCGTGCATCCCGGCGACCATCGACAACAACCTTCCCGGCTCGGAACTGTCGATCGGCGCCGACACCGCGCTGAACGTGATCACCGAAGCCATCGACCGGATCAAGATGTCCGGCTCGGCGTCCAAGCGCGCCTTCGTTGTGGAAACCATGGGACGCAACTGCGGCTACCTCGCCTTGATGAGCGCTCTCGCCGGCGGGGCTGAGCGGGTCTACCTGCACGAGGAGGGCATCAGTCTGCAATCGCTGGTCGACGACGTCGCCTGGCTGCGCAACAGCTTCGCGGCCGGCCGCAAGCTGTTCCTGGCCGTCCGCAACGAAGAGGCCAACCCGCTCTACACCACAGACTTCCTGGCCCGGCTCCTGGAGCAGGAGAGCCAAGGCCTCTACGACGTCCGGCAGAACGTGCTGGGCCACATTCAGCAAGGCGGCAGCCCCAGCCCGTTCGACCGACTGCTGGCCGTCCGGCTGGTGTCGCGAGCGCTCGACCTGCTCGCCGACGGCTTCGCCAGCGGCACCCGCGACAGCTTCTATCTCGGTCTGGTCGAGTCGAAGGTGACCGCCCACCCGTTGGAGCGGATGATGGACGACATGGACGCCCACTTGCGTCGTCCGAAGAACCAGTGGTGGTTGGAGCTGCGTCCGGTGATGAAGGCCGTCGCCGACGCCACCGTCTGACCCTCAGCGAAGGAGAGGCAATGCCACAGGTACCTCAGCCCGGCCTTGATCGGATCGTCACGGTCCCCGGGCATCCGCTGGTGGTCGGGATCGGGCCGCGGCGGGCCGACCTGGTCGCGTACACCGCCGCGGAGTGGGCCCGGGCTTCGGGCGCTCCGCTCTACTTCGCCTACGCCGACGCCAGCCGAGTGCCCGAGGAGGAGTTCGCCGACGGCACCGTCCGGCATGTCGGAATCGATCCGGACGCCGACGACGACTGGCAACGCACCGAGGCCGAACTGCAGGCCTGGCTGCAGACCTTACATCTGCCGGTGGCGTGGGAGTTCCGCTATCTGGCCGGACGCGCCGACCGGGCGCTGACTCATCTGGCTCGTGCCGTCGATGCGTGCGCGATCGTGGTGGGCGCACGCCGTCCGCACTCTGCCCGGTTCGGTCTGAACCGTTCGGTGGGCCAGAGTCTGGCCCGCCACCAGCACCGTCCGGTGCTCGCGGTGCCGCTGGAAGTCGTGGACTGGAAGCTGCAGTGAGTCGAGCCGCCAACGCCGCGCTGATCCTGATCGGAGGCATGGCCGGCACCGCACTGCGCGCTGCGCTGGAGGCAGCCGCGCCGGCCGCACCCGGGACGTGGCCGTGGACCACCTTCTGGATCAACGTGACCGGCTCGGCATTGCTGGGCGCGTTGCTCGAGTGGCTGGCCGGCGGCGAGGACGTGGGTTGGCGCCGATCGGTCCGCTTGGGGGTGGGCACCGGCGTCCTCGGCGGCTTCACCACCTACAGCACCTTCTCGGTCGAGACCGTCGGCCTGCTGTCCGGCGGCCAGTGGGCCTTCGGGCTCGGCTATGCCGTGAGCAGCGCGGTGCTCGGGATCGGAGCCGCGACGGCGGCGATCGCTCTGCTGCGTCGCGTCAGGGCGGTGAGGACGCCGTGATGTTCCTGATCGCGCTCGGGGGCGGGTTCGGTGCCCTGCTGCGGTTCTGGCTGGACGGACGCGTGAACGCCGCCGCCCGCAAGGCCGCTCCGGGCTGGGGCGTGCCGGTGGGCACTGTGGTGATCAACGTCGCCGGGTCGCTGCTGCTCGGCGTGGTCGCGGGCTGGTGGGCATTCCACTCCGGCGACGAGACCTGGCGGATGATGCTGGGCATCGGCGTTCTCGGCGGGTTCACCACGTTCAGCACCGCCAGCGTCGAGGCAGCCCGACTGATCCTGGCCGGACGCAGCGTGGCCGCGGCCGCCCACGCCGTGGGGATGCTGGTCGCGGCGGTGGCGGCAGCCTGGTTGGGGCTGTGGCTCGGCTCGCTGTGAGCGCGGCCGAAAGTATCTGAGACTTTCTTGCGTTCGGGCGTAACCCTGTTCGCCTGCCTGGCGGTTACCCGAGTGGAGACGACCCCCGGCGCCTCCTCCGCACTGTCGAACCCCGAAAGAGGCATCTCATGCGCTTGTCGAAGTTGAATCGGATCGCGGTAGGCGCCGCGCTCGCTCTCGCGCTGAGCACATTCGCGCTGACCCCGGCCGCTGCCGAAGCGGCCCCCACCATCACGTGGGACGTCCCCGCCACCATCACCGATGGCGCCACCTATGTCTATGGGCAGGTTCCTGCTGCTCCGACCTGCACGGCTGTTGATGAGCTGAGCGCTCCGGTGCAGTGCGATGTGGCCGGCTACGGCACCACCGTTGGCACCTACACGCTGACCGCGACCGCCGCCGGAGTGACCAGCGAAACCACCATCACCTACACCGTCACCACCGACTGGGCCATCAAGGGCTTCTACAAGCCGGTCAAGATGACCAAGGTGAACAAGGTCAAGGGTGGGGCCACCGTCCCGCTGAAGTTCAAGGTCTACGTCGCCGGCGACAAGGCCAAGTCCAAGACCGTGGTCTCCTCGGTCACCTCGCAGCTGGTCTCCTGCACCGACTTCTCCGCTCTGGCTGAGCCGGTCGCGCTGCCGAGCACCGGCAAGGGCCGCACCCTGCGCTACTACGACGGCGCGTTCCACCAGAACTGGAAGACCGCCAAGGCCGCCAAGGTGACCAAGACCGTCACCAAGGAAGTCAAGCACGGCAAGAAGACCGTGACCGTCACCAAGAAGGTGCGCACCACCGTGGCAGCCTGCTACGTGGTCGCTGTCACCACCCAGGACGGCTCCTCCATCAGCGCGCAGTTCCAGCTGCGCTGACCCGGAGGTAGCTCCACCCCATACAAAAACCGGCGGTCCCGCTGTTCCCCCCGAGCGCGAGACCGCCGGTTTTTGCGTGCCTGATCGTGGTGATTACTGAGCGTGGGCCGCAGAGCGCGACCGGGTGAACACCAGGCCCTTCTGGCGTCCGTAACCGGCGGCGATCTGGTCGAGGTAGTTCTTCGGCTCGCCGTCGATGGCCCACAAGTCGACTCCGCGCTGGACGAAGATGACGCGGCTGAAGCCCCGCGGTGCCCGAGCGGCCAAGACGGTGCAGTCGTCGAGCCATTCGCACAACTCGGTGAGGTAGGCCCGCATCCCGGCGATGGTGCCGTGGCCGGCAGGGGCGTGCACCCGGGTGCGGGTCACCACCCATTCATTGTGCTGACGCTCGTAGACGTAGACGGTGCCCTCGGATTCCGGCTGGACCGGACGGCCGGCGGCATCTAGCAGCATGGCGATCTTCATTGCTCGCTCCTCTGGAGACAGGTGTGTGTTGGGTTTCCAACATCGCAACACAACCCACGAACCAGATCAGGTGGCCTGCGTCATCACAGGAGAGCGATCCAGAACGGCTGTACGGAGGATGCCGTAACACCATTGTTACACTCCGGCCCCGATCCGCAAGAGGGCTGACAGCAAGTGTCCAAAACTGTGAAGCACACCTCCGAAATCGGCTCCGACTGGGGCACCTGGCAGCGCTGGGGGTCGAAAACCGGCCCCCGACACGCCCACTTCGCCGCAACCGCGTGTAACCAAGGGGTTTCGAGCCGCAGGTGCGGCGTTAAACGTGAGTAACGGTCCTCCGCTGCGGCTTCACAGCCGGAATTCGTGGGGTAGGTTTTCATCAGGTCATTGATGCAGGAGCGACGGCGCAGAGTTTCTCGGCTGTCGCTTCTGTTTCGCTTTTCGTGGGGACCTCCCCACTGACCGTCGAGTTCAGGTCCGGCGAGTGCCCTGCCGGCGAAGACCTCGGGGAGAGTGGCACCACCCCGAAGGTCCCCCACCAGCAGTATCCGCCCGACAGCTGACCCACTCGTGGGTCACGGCGAGACTTCCCTGGTCACAGCGGGAACACTTAAGGCGTCCCGGGTGATTCAGCGAAGCCGAACCACCCTTCACGACGTCCCTCACCGCAGGACGGCGTCTCGTCCCAGCCGCTGGCCGGGGCCTGGTTACGCCGCAGGATCGATGGATCACGTCGCCTCTGATTGAGGCACCCGCACACCCAACGGCGCGTCATTTTCAGCAATGCGATTTGTTGCTGCCAATGATCGCCGGCGCTCGCGCACACCCAAATTCAGAAAGGTTCCGAACGTGACCAGGAAAATCGCCTTCTACGGCAAGGGTGGCATCGGCAAGTCCACCACCCAGCAGAACACCGCCGCCGCCATGACCCACTACTACAACCAGAAGGTGTTCATCCACGGATGCGACCCCAAGGCCGACTCCACTCGATTGATTCTGGGCGGCAAACCCCAGGAGACCCTGATGGACGTCCTGCGCCAGGACGGTGCCGAGAAAGTCACCAATGACAAGGTGATCAAGGCCGGCTTCAACGGCATCCAGTGCGTGGAGTCCGGTGGCCCCGAGCCGGGCGTCGGCTGCGCCGGCCGTGGCGTGATCACCGCCATCGACCTGATGGAGAAGAACAAGGCCTACTCCGACGACCTCGACTTCGTCTTCTTCGACGTCCTCGGTGACGTGGTCTGCGGCGGCTTCGCCATGCCGATCCGCGACGGCAAGGCCCAGGAGGTCTACATCGTCGCATCCGGCGAGATGATGGCGATCTACGCAGCGAACAACATCTGCAAGGGCCTGCTGAAGTACGCCAAGCAGTCCGGCGTCCGACTGGGCGGCATCGTCTGCAACAGCCGCAAGGTCGACCGGGAGCGGGAGTTCCTGGAGGAGTTCACCGCCGCCATCGGCACCAAGATGATCCACTTCGTGCCCCGCGACAACGTGGTGCAGAAGGCCGAGTTCAACAAGAAGACCGTCGTGGAGTTCGACGCGAGCGAGAACCAGGCCAAGGAGTACGGCGAACTCGCCCGCAAGATCATCGAGAACGAGGACTTCGTCGTTCCCACGCCGCTCAGCATGGACGAGCTGGAAGCCATGGTCGTCAAGTACGGCATCTCCGACTGACCTCTCCCACCCCTTCGACAGAAAGGCCCGGCCATGCCGTACCACCTGTTCAAATGCAGTGAGACCATCCCGGAGCGGGAGAAGCATGCCGTGATCAAGGGAGAGGGCGAGGATCTCACCTCGGCCCTCCCCCTGGGTTACCTCAACACCATCCCCGGCACGCTGTCCGAACGCGGCTGCGCCTACTGCGGCGCCAAGCACGTGATCGGCACCCCGATGAAGGACGTGATCCACCTGTCCCACGGGCCGGTGGGTTGCACCTACGACACCTGGCAGACCAAGCGCTACATCAGCGACAACGACAACTTCCAGCTGAAGTACACCTTCGCCAGCGACATGAAGGAGAAGCACGTCGTCTTCGGCGCGGAGGATCTGCTGCGCAAGTCGATCCTGGAATCCTTCGCCGCCCACCCCGAAATCGACCGGATGACGATCTACCAGACGTGCGCCTCGGCGCTGATCGGCGATGACATGGAGGCCTTGGCCGCCGAGATCATGGACGAGCACCCCGAGTACGACATCTTCGTGGTGAACTCCCCCGGCTTCGGTGGCCCCAGCCAGTCCGGCGGGCACCACAAGATCAACATCGCCTGGGTGAACGACAAGGTCGGCACCGTCGAGCCGGAGATCAAGAGCGACTACGTCATCAACTACGTCGGCGAGTACAACATCCAAGGCGACCAGTTCTTGATGCACGACTACTTCCGGCGGATGGGCATCCAGATCCTGTCGACCTTTACCGGCAACGGCTCCTACGACGACCTGCGAGCCATGCACAAGGCTGACCTGAACGTCCTGGAGTGCGCCCGCTCGGCCGAATACATCTGCAACGAGCTGCGAGTGCGCTACGGCATTCCCCGCCTCGACATCGACGGCTTCGGCTTCGAGACCATGGCCGGCGCCCTGCGCAAGGTGGCCATGTTCTTCGGCCTGGAGGACAAGGCCGAAGAGATCATCGCCGAGGAGGAGGCGCGCTGGCGTCCGGAGTTGGAGTGGTACCGGGCGCGGCTCCAGGACAAGAAGGTCTGCCTGTGGCCGGGCGGCTCGAAGCTGTGGCACTGGGCCAACGTGATCCACGAGGAGATGGGCGTCAACGTCGTCTCGGTCTACACCAAGTTCGGCCACCAAGGCGACATGGAGAAAGGCATCGCCCGTTGTGAAACTGGCGCGCTGGCCATCGATGACCCCAACGAGTTGGAGGGCATGGAGGCCATCGAGATGCTCGAGCCGGATTGCATCTTCACCGGCAAGCGTCCTGGTGAGGTAGCCAAGAAGGTGCGCACGCCCTACCTGAACGCTCACGCGTACCACAAC
>CAZLJN010000109.1:0-7803 GCA_964559815.1 uncultured Propionibacteriaceae bacterium | reverse complement strand
CCTCGGGGCTGATGGTCAGATCGGCCATTTGTGCACCTTCTGCTTTCAATTCTTACTGGGTCAGTTGTTGTTCGGCGGCGGCCAACCGGCCTGCGACGGTGCCCTCGATCACCTCGTCACCGACCTTCACCCGCGCGCCGCCGAGCACGTTCGGGTCCACTACTACTTGCAGGCTCACCTGACGGTTCAGCCTGCCGATCAGCACCTGCTGGAGCCGCTTCTGCTGTTCCTCGGTGAGCGCGTGCGCCACCGTGACGGTGGCCACTGCCCGCTGCCGGGTCTCAGCCGCCAAGGTGAGGTAGGCGTCGAGCGTCGGCTCGAGCGCCCGCTTGGCGAAGGCCAACGCGCGTTGGGCCAGCTTCACCGTGATCGGGTCGGCCTTCTTGCCCAACAGGTCGGACACCAGTTGCTGGCGTACCGCGAGCGGAGCATTGCGGTTGTCGAGTGCCGCCCGGAGTTCCGGATCGGCAACCACGGCCCGGGAGAAGCGGAACAGCTCCTCCTCCACCCGATCGAGCGTGCCGCCGGCTTGAGCGGTACCGAACAGCACCCGAAGGCCCTGTCGATCGATCGCTGCGGCCAGCCGCGAGCCCGTCCCCCAGCGCAACGCCGCCGCCTCGGCCACCACTGCTGCCGCCGGCTTGCCCACCTTCTTGGCGAAGATGGCCGCAGCCAGTGCCTGACGCTGTGCGTCAGCGGTGGTGGTGTCGGCGAGCGCGTTGCGCAGCGTGGCCTGCTGAGTCAGCAGGTCAGCGACTGCGAACAACTCGTCGGCGAAACCCGTGCTGAGCTTGTGGGCCTCGATGGCCCGGTCGAGCTCAGTCTGTCGGGCCTCAGCGGCGGCATTCATGCTTTCTCCGCCGGTTGGGCTTCGAGCTCAGTCAGGAACCGATCGACGGTGCGCCGAGCGCGCTCGTCGTCGTCCAGGGACTCGCCCACGATCCGTCCGGCGAGCTGGGTGGCCAGGCCACCGATCTCGCCGCGCAGCGAAGCGACCACAGCGGTCCGCTCTGCCTGGATCTGGGCACGCGCGTTAGCCAGGAGCCGCTCGGCATCGGCCGCAGCCGCTTCCCGAATCTCCGCAGCGGCCGCGGCACCTTGTGCCTTGGCATCCTCACGGATCTTCGCGCCTTCGGCGCGGGCTTCGGCCAACTGTGCCTTGTACTCGGCCAACGCGGCGGCCGCTTCGGCCTGCGCCGCTTCGGCCTTCTCGATACCGCCCGCAATCTCGGCGGTTCGCTCAGCGTAGGTCTCTTCGAACCGCGGCACCACGAACTTCCAGACCACCACGAAGATGATCGCGAACACGACGAAGCCTGCGATCAACTCCGAAAGGTGCTCGGGAAGCAGCGGCCCGAGGTCGATTCCGCCTTCCAACGGGATCATGCCCGCGGTCCTCAGCGGATCGCGAAGGCCAGGGCGATACCGATAACGGCGAGCGCCTCAACCACGGCGAAGCCGATCCAGGCGGTGCCCATCAGCTGGCCACGGGCCTCGGGCTGCCGGGCGGTGCCCTGGATGACCGAGGAGAAGATCAGACCGATGCCGACGCCGGGGCCGATCGCAGCCAGGCCGTAGCCGACCATGTTCAGCGAGCCAGTGATTTCCAGTGGAGTCATCAGTGGTTTCCTTTCGAGGGTTCTACTTGTTGATGCTCAGTGCTCATCGGCGAGTGCCGTGGCAACGTATTGGGCGGTAAGGACGGTGAAGATGTAGGCCTGCATCACCGAGACGAACAACTCCAGCGCGAACAGCGCGAAGCTGAAGATCAGGGAGAATCCACCGGCCGTCTGCAGCAGCCAGATCGGCTTGCCTGCGAGTTCTTCGGTAGTGGTCAACAGCAAGGTGCCGCCGACCACGAAGACGAGGATGACCAGGTGGCCACCGAACAGGTTGGCGAAAAGTCGGAGCCCGAGAGTGATCGGACGGATCACGAAGTTCGACAGGAACTCCAGCGGCACGATCAGCGGGTAGATCCACGCCGGGACCCCGGCCGGAATGGTGTTGTTCTTCAGATACTTGAGGAACCCGTGCTTGTAGATGCCCACACCGTTGTAGAGCAGGAAAGTCAGCGCCGCGAGCGCCCAGGCGTAACCGATCTTGGAGAAGGTCGGGAACATGAACAGGAAGAACTGCCCGAACAGGTTGTTCACCAGGATGAAGCTGAACAGCGCCACCAGGTACGGCAGGAACTTGCGGTAGTCATGGCCGAGCATGTCGCGGGCGATGCCATTGCGGATGAAGTTGTAGGCGAGTTCACCGAAGAACTGACGCTTACCCGGCACCACCTTCTGCCGGCTCGAAACCCACAGCCAGAAGGCGATCACCAGAATGGCGCCGATCACCGCTTGAGCAAGGACGTTGTTGAGCCAGGAGAACTGCTCGCCCAGTTCCGGGAACAGTGGACGTGCGCAGAAGCTGGCCACCCCGGGAGCGAAGCCCTCCGAATGAGACTCTTCGGCCGCACAAGCGGTCCATTCCAACGGGATCAGCAAGCCGATCAGGCCGGGCATGCAACCTCCTTTGTCTGTCCGGTCACTCGGAGCGTCCGTAACGGGCGATGACTAGGTACACACCCGCGCCAACGCCGCCGATGAGCCCCAGTGGAAAGATCCATGAAGTGTGCAACCAGTAGTCCAGCAGCCAGCCGATTCCACCGTAGAAGACAGGTCCGGAGAGCAGCATCCCCAAGACCCGATAGCCGTCACTCGAACCACCGTGCTCACCCATGTTTGGGGCAACCATAGCAGGCTCCGGGCCCTGTAGTTTCCATGATGTTACCTACTGCGTTTTGCCTTGTGAGGAGTCGAACACAGGGATCCGCAACCGGGTATAGGCCCAAATCTCGGCCGTCGTCCAGCCCACCGCCACAGCGATCGCCGCGACCGCGATCGCCAACCCGTCCAGTTCGGGCAGGAATCGGTTCAGCAGCACTGCGGCCAGCACCAGTCCGACGACCCGAATCACATAGGACAACATCGCCGACATCATCGCGATCAGAGGCTCCGCGTCAGCCAAGGCGACCTGCAACAACTGGCCCAGCACGAAGAACACCCAGGTCACCGCTCCCCCGGCCGCAGCCCCGGCGAGCACGCCGGGCCCTTGCGCCACAGCGAAGCCGATCATGGCCAGGATCCAGGCGAGCAACGCGCCCCCGGAGCCCCAGCCGAGCAACCACAGGCCCCGCCCACGATTGGTCTGAGGTTGTCGCTTAACCATCACTCACCGTCACCTTCGCCCGTGGTGCCCAAGTGAGCACGCTCGCCGCCACCAGACCCACCACGAACAACCCTGCGGTCATCCAGGAGGGGAACATGCCGATCAAGACCACCCCGTAGGCGACGACCGCCGACCACAACCACAACAACCCCACGGCCCGGCCATGGCTGTGGCCCAGGTTGAGCATGCGATGGTGGAGATGCTGCTTGTCAGCCTGGTACCACAGCTTCCCGGCCAAGGTCCGACGGACGTAGGCCAGCACCAGGTCGACGAACGGCAGCGCCATCGCCGCCAGCGGCAGCAACAGCGGCAGGTACGCCGCCCACACCCCCAGGCCGAAGTTCGACAGCCCCGCCGGGTCGAGCTGGCCGGTCAGGCTGATCGCCGAGGTCGCCAGCAGGAAGCCCAGCAGCATCGAACCCGAGTCGCCCATGAACATCCGGGCCGGATGGATGTTGTAGGGCAGGAAGCCGAGGCAGATGCCCACCGTGGCCACCGTGATCAGGCTGGACGCGGTCGCCCGCACCAACTCCTGCTCGTAGCTGAGCCAATAGGCGTAGATGAAGAATGCGCTGGCACCGATGGCCACCACTCCGGCGGCCAAGCCGTCCAGGCCGTCGATCAGGTTGATCGCGTTCGCCGCCACGAAGATCACTGCCAAGGTGACCACGATCGAGGTGCCGTCGTCGAGGGAGATGATCGCGTCCGGCAGCGGGATCCAATAGATCTTCACCCCGTTCAGCACGGCCACTCCGGCGGCGAGCAACTGGCCGGCGATCTTGGCCAGGGCGTTCAGGTCGAACAGGTCGTCCAACACGCCCACCGCGCAGATCAGACCCCCGGCGATCAGCACCGCCTGGGCGTCGTGATTCACCTGGGGGAAGCCACCCAGCCAGGGCAGCGTCGAGGCCAGCAGCAGCGCGGCGGTGAGCCCGAACCACATCGAGATGCCACCGAAGTACGGGATCGGCCGGGTGTGGACGTCGCGGTCACGGACCATGGCCACCGCGTTGTAGCGAAAGGCCAGCCGTCGGGCCAGGCCACTGAGCAGATAGGTGACCACCGCGGCCACCAGTAACACCAATAGATAAACCCTCATGCTCAGCCCTCGGCCAGTCCGGGGAACACCTCGGCCAGCTGAGCCAGCGAGATCCGACCGGCCCGCAGCAGCCGCGGGGTGTCGGTGAGGTCGATGATCGTACTGGGGACCGGCTCGGCGGCCACTCCCCCGTCGAGGTACACCGCGACCGACTTCTTCAGCTGCTCCTGCGCCTCGGCGATCGTGGTCGCCGCCGGCTCGCCAGTGACGTTGGCGCTACTGACGGCCAGCGGCCCAGTCGCGCGCAGCAATTCGCGGGTGAACTCGTGATCGGGAATGCGCACCGCCACTGTGCCACCGCGATCGCCCAGGTTGAGCCGCAGGCTCGGCTGTGCGCGCACCACCATGGTCAGGGCGCCCGGCCACCAGGCCTCGGCAGCCGCCTCGATGTCATTGGTGACCACGTCAGCCAAGGTGCGCAATGCCCGCACATCGGCGATCAACACCGGTGGCGGCATGTCGCGGCCGCGCTGTTTGGCATGCAGCAGGCGTTGCACCGCGTCGGGATTGAAGGCATTGGCACCGATCCCGTAGACGGTGTCTGTGGGAAGCACGATGCATCGTCCGTCGGCAACCGCAGCAGCGGCGGCGTCGATGGCAGCCTCACGATCAGTGGAGATGTCGAACACGCGCGGCATGGGGTTCATCCTGCCAGGTTCTGGGCCCGAACAGCGCTCACGAACCGAGGACGGTCGGTCAGATCGTGATGGTCGGCCACCTCGACGAAGTCGTCGGACGCGGAGAACAACGCGACCACCTCGGCGGCATGGGATTCGGCGTGCTCCGCACACACCACTCCCCCGGCGCGCAACAGCCGGGCGGCAGTCGCCGCGACCACCTTCAGCGCGTCCAAGCCGTCTGTCCCGGAGAAGACCGCCAGTTCGGGCTCGTGGGCCACCACATCGGCGCCGACCAGCGCTTTCTCACGCAGCGGCACATAGGGGGGGTTGGCGATCACCAGGTCGACCTGACCGTCGAGATCTGCGAACGCGTCGGCCATGTCGCCGATCCGCAGGTCGACCTCGGTGGGAGCAAGGTTCTCAGCAGCATAAGCGGCGGCTTCGCGGGAGAGTTCGACGGCGAACTGCCGGCATCCCGGACGTTCGGTGGCGATCGCCAACGAAATCGCACCGCTGCCCGCGCACAGCTCCACCACAATCGGGTGCTCGATCCCGGCCAATGCAGCGATCGCCCACCCCGTCATCACTTCGGTCTCCGGACGCGGGATGAACACCCCCGGCCCCACCGAGACCTCGACGGTTCGGAAGCCGACACCACCTGTGAGATATTGCAGCGGTTCCCCGGCCAGCCGTCGGCCCACCAGAACGTCGAACTCGGCCTGCACGGACCGGCCGACCCCGTCCAGGAGTTCCAGGCGAGAGGTCTCGACGCCGGCGGCGTGAGCCAGCAACGTGCGCGCTTCGGCCGCAGATCCCAAGGTGACAGCACCGGCGTGCACCAGCGCGCCCACGCTCATCATGACGGCCCCGCCTGCAACCGTTCGGCGAGATCCGCCGCTTGCAGGGCATCGATCACCGCCGACAGATCCCCGGCCAACACGTGGTCGAGGTTGTAGGCCTTGAATCCGATCCGGTGATCGGCGATCCGATTCTCCGGGAAGTTGTAGGTGCGGATCCGTTCGGAGCGATCCACCGTGCGCACCTGCGACTTGCGCGCTGCGGACGCCGCCGAGGCAGCCTCCTCCGCCGCGCGGGCGACCAGCCGCGAACGCAGCATCCGCATCGCCGAATCCTTGTTCTGCAACTGGGAACGCTCGTTCTGGCAGGACACCACGATGCCGCTGGGCAGGTGCGTGATCCGCACCGCCGAATCGGTGGTGTTCACCCCCTGACCACCCGGGCCAGAGGAGCGGTACACGTCGATGCGCAGGTCGTCGTCGTTGATCTCGACCTCGGTGGCCTCCACGTCCGGCATCACCAACACCCCGGCTGCCGAGGTGTGCACCCGGCCCTGGGACTCGGTCACCGGAACCCGCTGCACCCGATGAACGCCACCCTCGAACTTCAACACCCCGTACGGTGCATTCTCCGGGTCGGGGCTTCCGGTGGCCTTCACCGCAGCGGTGATCGACTTGTAGCCGCCCAGATCGGTCTCCTGGGAATCGAGCACCTCGACCTTCCAGCCGCGAGTCTCGGCGTACTTGGCGTACATGCGGAACAGGTCGCCGGCGAACAGTGCGGATTCCTCGCCGCCCTCGCCGGACTTGATCTCGATCAGGGCGTCGGCCGAATCGTTGGGGTCGCGGGGGGCCAGCAGCTTGGTCAGCTTGGCCTGTACCTCTTCGAGCTGGATGCTGATCGCCGCCGCCTCCTCAGCGAACGACGGATCCTCGGCCGCCAGTTCCTGGCTTGCGGCCAGGTCAGCGGTGAGCTGGTGGAAGGCGTCCAGGTTCTTCACGATCGGGGTCAGCTCGGCGTAACGACGTCCGAGTTTGCGCGAAGCGATCGGATCAACATGAACCCCCGGTTCGGCCAAGCGGCGCTCCACCTCGGCGAACTCAGTGACCAGCTCGGCAGCAGCCTCGAACATCGCTTCTTCTCCTGACCTGGGTGGTGACAATGACGAACGCCGGGCCCCAGGCGAACCTGGGACCCGGCGTCGGTGAAGCTACTTGCCTTGCTTGGCGTACCGGCGCTCGAACCGTGCCACGCGGCCGCCGGTATCGAGGATCTTCTGCTTGCCGGTGTAGAACGGGTGGCAGGCGGCGCACACTTCGGCGTGAATCTGGCCGTTCTTCGAGGTGCTGCGGGTGGTGAACGTGTTGCCACAGGTGCAGGTCACCTGGGTCTCCACGTACTCGGGATGAATGCCTTGCTTCATGGTGTCTCCTATTCGGGTGATACCGGGTCGCCTCGTCGGTGGGCTGGATGAGCCCGGGGCGTGAACCGGCACCGAGGAGTTATTGTCCTCCAACACCCAGCCGTTGTCCAAACCCGGAGGCGCTGGCGGCAATCCGCTATACCGGGCAGCATGAGGACATGGCGAACCTTCCTGACGGCTTCCACTCCATCGCCCTGAGCGAGGACCTGCATCGCGCGGTGCTGGAGTTGGATCAGTGGGCCTTCCCCGCTACTGAAAGCATCGATGACCTGCTGGCCCTCCCCAGCCCACTGGATTGGCAACGCAGCCACGCCTTGGTTCGGGCCGAAACCCCCGACGAACTCGCCGCGATGCACTCTTCATATGCGTTCAGCCACACCCCAGTGCCAGGGGGTGAACTTGCGGTAGCCGGCCTCACCTGGGTCGGCGTCCACCCGCAATGGCGCCGGCGAGGATTGCTGCGGACCATGATTGGTGAACACTTCGAGAACTGCCAGCGTCGCAGCGAACCGATCTCGATGCTGTTCGCGGCCGAGCCGGCAATCTATGGCCGCTTCGGGTACGGCTTGAGCGCCCGGCAACTGACCCTGACCATTCCGCGTGGCGCCGAACTGCGGCCGGTGGAGGGCGCCGACCAAGTGAAC
>CAZLJN010000108.1:0-7811 GCA_964559815.1 uncultured Propionibacteriaceae bacterium | reverse complement strand
TTCTGAGCGACCTTGGCCGCATCGACCACCATCGCCGGCACCACGCCGATGCTGCGCAGCACCACCATGGCCACGAATCCGGCCACGAACAGCGGCACCAGCGGTGGCCGCTTCCCGCCCTCGGCCGTACCCTCGGCGCGCTGCCGGAACGAGATCACCGCCAGCACCGGGGCGAGCATCAGCACCCGGGCCAGCTTCACCACCACGGCGACCTTCAGTGCGTCCGGGCCGATGATCCCTGCCGCAGCCACCACCTGGGCCACCTCATGGGTGGAGGCGCCCGTCCAGATGCCGGCGGTGCGCGGATCCAGCCCCAGCCCGGCGGCCAGGGCGGGCATGACGGCGATCATCAGCGTGCCGAAGATCACCACCAGCGCCACTGCGGTCGCCGCCTCGGCGTCCTTGCGCTTGGTGAGCACGCCGTCGATGCCGGCCACCGCGGCCGCCCCACAGATCGAGAAGCCGCCGGCGATCAGCAGGCTCTGGGTGACGCCGACTTTGAGCACCTTGCCCAGCAGCAGGGTGATGGCCATGGTGCCGCCGACAATCACCACCACGCCGATCACGATCGGCCAGCCGAGGGCGAAGATGTCGGCGAGCACCAACTGGAGCCCCAGCAGCACCACCCCGGCCCGCAGCAGCCGACGTCCGGCGATTGCCAGGCCCGGACGCGCCCACTCCAGCCGGGCTGCCGGCACCACGTTTGCCATGATCGCGCCCAGGACGATCGCGGTCAGCATCGCACTCACGCCGGGCAGCCAGCTGTTCACTGCGACCGCAACGCCGGCGCCGACCACCGACAGCGCCACCCCGGGCAGCCAGCGGGGCGTACGCGTGCGCGGAGGGACGGTCGAGGCGGTCTGGGTCTGGCTCACCAGGCCAGCCTAGATATATCCGTTACGCATGCAGTAGACCTCATTTGCGCATCGCTGCCATACGCTATGGATATGGCTTCTTTGGCAATGCCCCGCCTTCCAGCGGTGGACGACCTGGTGATCCTGCTCGCCACCGTCGAACACGGCAGCCTCAGCAGCGCCGCCCGATCGCTCGGCATCGCCCAGCCGAATGCCAGCCGCGCCCTGCGGCGACTTGAATCCGAACTCGGCGTGGAGCTGCTGCGCCGCGGCGCCCGCGGCAGCACACCGACCCCCGCCGGGGCACTGATCGCCGACTGGGCCAGGGAGGTCGTCGATGCCGAGCAGCGGCTGGTCACCGCCGCCGCCGCGCTGCGTCGTCCAGCCCGCCCGAGCCTGGCGATCGCCGCCAGCCAGACCATCGCCGAAGAACTCCTCCCCCGCTGGCTGGCACGGCTGCGCGCCGAGCTGCCCGGCGTCGAGGTCGCCCTGACCGTGGCCAACTCCACCGAGGTCGGACGCCTGGTCAGCAGTGACGACGTGCTCGGCTTCGTGGAGAGCACCATGCTGCCCGACACTCTCACCGTGGCCTGCCAGACCGCCCATGTCGGTCAGGATCGGCTGGTGGTGGTCACCTCGCCCGATCATCCGTGGGCGCGGCGCACCCGTCCGGTGAGCCTGGACGAGCTGCTGGCCACCCCGCTGGTGGTCCGCGAACCCGGCTCCGGCACCCGGGTCAGTTTCGAGCAGGCCGTCGGCGCCGGGCGACTGGCCCGTCCGGCCGTAGAGGTGGCCAGCAACGCGGCCGTCCGCGTGGCCGTGGCGGCCGGCGCCGGCCCGGCTGTGCTGAGCGAACTCGCCGTGGCGTCCGCGGTCGAGGCCGGCTGGCTGCGCGCGGTGATGGTCGAGGGGCTGGCCGTGGAGCGTCCGCTGCGCGCGGTGTGGGCCACCGCGGCCTCGCCCGCACTGACCCGATTGGTGCAGCTGGCCTCAGCCGGCTGACTCAGCTGCTGCGGACGACCTGCCAGCAGGCCTGGGCGACAGCCTCGGGCGCCTGATCGGCTGCGATCACCGCGGAGGCGACCTGCCGGTAGGCGTGCTGGCGATCGGTGAACAGCTGGGCCAGATCGGCCCGGGCCAGCATCGGACGTCCGGCGTCGTCCCCGACCCGGGCCATCGCCGTTTCCAGGGGAATGTCCAACAGCAGCACCAGCTGCCCGCGCAGCAGTTCAGGCACTCGCGGAGCGGTCAGCGCCCCGCCGCCCAGCGCGATCACGGCCGGATAGCCGGTGAGCAGGTCGGCGATGGTGGCCGCCTCGGCCGCCCGGAAGCCCGCCTCGCCGTCGGTGGCGAAGATGGCCGGAATATCGCGCCCCTCGCGGGCCACGATGGCCTCGTCGGCATCGATGAACGCCATCCCCAGCCGCTGCGCCAGCATCCGGCCCACGGTCGTCTTCCCCGCTCCCATGAAGCCCACCAGGACGATCTTGGGGCTCAGCGCCGCGGCGGCGGCAGCTCGCATCGCCAACTCCGGCGGGGTCTGCCCGGTGAACAGCGCGAACTGCAAGGCCGCCTGGGCCAGCAGCAACTCAATGCCGCCGATCACCTCCATCCCGGACGCCGCCGCAGCCTGCGCCAGCGCGGTCGGCCAGCCGGCGTAGACCGCGTCGAACAGCAACCCCTGGCGGGGCGGCAGGCCGTCGCCGTCGATCGCACCGGCGGGCAGGGTGGAGATGATCACCGGTTCGGCACCGGCCGTCCACGACCCCAGATCGGACGCGGTGAGCCTCAGCCCCGGCGCCGCGCCAGCCGCCCAGCAGATCAGGTCATCGGCCTGTTCGGCGCGGCGGGCGTACACGGTGACCTCGACCACCCCTAGCGCCTCCAGCGCCAGCACACTCGAGCGCGCGGTCGCACCGGCCCCCAGCACCGCGGCCGACGTCCAGCCCTTCCACGCCGGACGCAGCGCCGCGACCAGCCCGGGAATGTCGGTGTTGTCGGCCAGCCAGCCGCGCTCAGTGCGCACCAGGGTGTTGCCGGCGCCGGCGCGGCGGGCCAGCGGCGTGACCTCAGCGGCCACCTCCAGGCAGGCGGCCTTCAGTGGCATGGTCAGGCTCAGCCCTCGCCAATCGTCGTCCAGCCCCGCCAGGAAGGCCGGCAACTGGTCGGCGGTCAGCTCGAAGCGGCCGTAGGTCCAGTCCAGCCCGAGGGCGGCATAACCGGCTCGGTGCAGTACCGGCGACAGCGAGTGGGCGATCGGCGATCCCAGGACGGCGGCTTTCACACCCCGAATGGTGTCACAGCTCGCCCGTGACGCGGCGTCACGCTCAGCCGGCCAGCACCCGTCCGATCAGTTGACCGGCGATGGTGGCCTGTTCGGCGTTGACTTCCAGGCAGGTGACCGCGCGGATCGTCCGGGCCCCGACCGCCGACACCTTCACGCCCAACCGAGCGGCGGCCGCGATCACGTCCGCCGAGGTCTGGGAGCCGGTGTCGATGACCACGATGTTGGTCTGCGGTGCGGTGGCCGCGCCCGGCATCTCCGCACTCAGGGCGTCGGCGAAGGCGGCGGCATTGGCATGATCTTCGGCCAGTCGCTGGAGGTGGTGATCGATGGCGTAGTTCGCTGCGGCGGCCAGGATCCCGGCCTGCCGCAGCCCGCCGCCCATCCGCTTGCGGTGCACACGCGCCCGGGCGATCGTGTCGGCATCGGAGACCAGCATCGAACCGATCGGAGCGCCCAGGCCCTTGGAGAAGCAGACGTTCACGGTGTCGAACAGACGTCCGTAGTCGGCCAGGGCAACGCCGGTGGCCACGTGGGCGTTCCACAGCCGGGCGCCGTCCAAGTGCAGGCCGACGCCGGCGTCCCGACAGATCGCTGAGACCTCGCGCAGATGCTCGATCGGTTGGACGGTGCCGCCGCCGAAGTTGTGGGTGTTCTCCAATGCCACCGCCGCGGTCTGCACCAGATAGGCCGTCGGCGGGGCGATCAGGGACGCGATGGTGGCTGCGTCCCCCACGCCGTCGGCCGAGGTCCAGGTGCGGGTGGTGATGCCGTTGAGCGCGGCGTGCGCCCCCAGTTCGGCCCGGACGATGTGGGCGCGGGCGTCGCACAACAGCTCCTGGCCGGGCTTCACGAGCGACCACACACCCAGCAGGTTGCCCATCGACCCGGTCGGGACGAACAGGCCGGCCTCCTGGCCGAGCAGCTCGGCCACCCGGTCCTGGAGCGCATTGATGGCCGGATCTTCGCCGTACACGTCGTCGCCGACCTCGGCCGCAGCCATGGCCGCGCGCATCCCGGCGGTGGGCCGAGTGATGGTGTCACTTCGCAGGTCGATGGTGGGGTCGGCGATGGGCGCGATACGCATGAGGTTCCTTTCACACTCCAGCGCTCACCCTAGCCCGCAGCCGCCTCGCCCCGACCTGCAACCATTTGCCCCCGCATCATGAGATGCGCGGCGAGTCGTGCTGCCTCCGAGCCGTGACAGGGCATTTCGTTGCACGCCTGCCATTCAGGGCTCCCGCAACAAAACGCCCCCGATTCATCCGAATTTCCCACGACACGCGGGCTATCTCAGGATGCGGGGGCGTTTGGTTGCAGAACGGTTCCGCAGCGGTTGGTGCCGCAGGATCAGAAGTCTTCGAGGTGGAACTCCTGGACGTCGCCGCGCTTGATCCGTCCGCTGGTCAGCCGGTCGGCGATCAGGAAGGCCAGCTCCAGCGACTGATTGCGGTTCAGCCGCGGGTCGCACGCGGTCTCGTAGCGGTTGGCCAAGTCGGCCTCATTGAGCTCATCAACGCCGCCCACACACTCGGTGACATCGTCGCCGGTCATTTCCACATGCACCCCACCAGGCCAGGTGCCCAGCGCCTCGTGCACGTCGAAGAAGCCGTTGACCTCATCAGCCACCTGGCTGAACGCCCGGGTCTTGTAGCCGGTCGCCGTCTCGAAGGTGTTGCCGTGCATCGGATCGCACACCCAGGCCACCTTGCGTCCTGTGGCCTCGACAGCCTCGATCACCGGCGGAAGCGCTTCGCGAATCCGCTCAGCCCCCATCCGGGTGATCAACGTCAACCGTCCCGGCTCATGGTCGGGATCGAGCTTCTCCAGCAGTTCGACCGCCTCGGGGCCGGTCACGCTCGGGCCGAGCTTCACCCCGATCGGGTTACGCAGATGCCGCAGGTACTCCACGTGCGCGCCGTCCAACTGACGGGTGCGCTCGCCAATCCACACCAGGTGCGCACTGGTGTTGTATGGCGTGGTGGTGCGCGAGTCGATCCGGGTCAAGGAGTGTTCGTATTCGAGCAGCAGCGCCTCGTGCGAGGAGTAGAAGTCGACGGTGCGGAACGATTCGTTGTCGACGCCGCAGGCCACCATGAAGCCCAGCGCGCGGCTGATCTCGCTGACCAGGTCCTCGTAGCGGGACTCCACATTGGAGTTGCTGACGAAGTCGGCGTTCCACGAATGCATCGCCCGCAGGTCGGCGTAACCACCAGTGACAAAAGCCCGCAGCAGGTTCAACGTGGCCGCCGAGTGGTTGTAGACCTCCAACAGGCGGCGGGGGTCGGGCGTCCGCTCGGCCGGGGTGAAGCCGAGGGCGTTGACCGCATCGCCGCGGTAGGCCGGCAGGCTCACCCCGTTGCGAAGCTCGTCATTGCGGCTGCGCGGCTTGGCGTACTGACCGGCGATGCGCCCCACCTTCAACACCGGCACCTGCGCGGCGTAGGTGAGCACCACGGCCATGCTCAGGATCACCCGGAGCTTGTTGCGGATGTTGGCGGCGGTCACCGAATCGAAGGTCTCGGCGCAATCGCCGCCCTGCAGCATGAACGAGCGCCCGGCTGCCACCTCGGCCACTCGATGGCGCATATCGTCACATTCACCGGCAAACACCAGCGGCGGACGGTGACGCAATTCGGCCACCACCGCATCGACAGCAGCCGCGTCCGGATAGACCGGCTGCTGGGCAGCGCCCAAGGAATGCAGCTGGGTCAGGGACGGGATCGGATCAGACACGCGGGTCAGGATAGCTTGCCGGACGGCAATGGCGGCGGCGTGCCCCCCAGCCCTGGACGCTCCTGCACCCGGGCATCGGCCTCGGCAGGCGTCAGCGAGCCGCGCTTCACCGACAACGCGTACGCCTCCACGTAGGTCTGGCCAGACAGATCCTGAATAGCCGCCATGATCGAGTCGGTGACCCACCGAAGGACCTGCCGATCGTCGTGGGAGCCGAAGTAAGCGCTGAAATCGAGCGGTTCACCGACGACCACCCGGGGACGGTGCACCCACGGAATTCCGAACAGCCCTTTGTGCGCCTTGGTGTCGAACACCGCCACCGGAATCACCGGGACTCCGGCAGCCAGAGCCATCCGAGCCACCCCGGTATGCCCCTTGTAGAGCCGGCCATCAGGCGAACGCGTGCCCTCGGGATAAATGCCCACCAGACGTCCCTCGTGGAGCGCGTCCAACACCGGCTGCAGGCCCTCCAAACTGACCCGCCCACCCGAGCGGTCCAACGGCACCTGCTTGATGGCCCGCATGAACCAGGCCAAGATCTTCGACCCCACACCTCGATCGCCGCGGAAGAGCTCCGCCTTGGCCGGGAAAGTGACCTGGCGCTTCAACAGCGCCGGAGTGATGTACGTGTCGCCGGCGGCGAGATGGTTTGACGCCAGGATCGCACCGGCATCTGTCGGGACGTGCGTTTCCCCCACCAACGTGGCCCGAAAGAGGAACCGAACCACTGGCCTGACCAGCAGGTATTTGAAGAAGTTGTACATCCACAGCCCTTACACGCCTTGACTGATCGACAGCCTACGATGCTGCCATGGATGTCAGCGAGACCGCACAACCCTTCTACGGCGGATCCGGGCGCGTCGGCGTGTTGTTCTGCCACGGGTTCACCGGTTCACCCTGGGCGCTTCGGGAGTTCGCCGAGCGCACCGCTGCGGCCGGCTACCGGGTGTCGCTCCCCCGCCTCCCCGGCCACGGCACCAGCTGGCAGGAGATGAACCTCACCGGCTGGGACGACTGGTACTCCTGTGTCGACCGCGAGTTCGAGATCCTGCACAACGAATGCGATCAGGTCTTCATCGTCGGCTTGAGCATGGGCGGCGCGCTGGCGCTGCGGCTGACCCAGAAGCGCCGCGACCAGGTGAGTGCGCTGGTGTTGGTGAACCCTGCGGTCCAGGCCTACGCCAAGGACCAGATCGCCCCGCTGGCCCAGTACGTGATCTCCTCGGTGGCTGCGGTCGGCTCCGACATCGCGATGCCGGCCGAGAGCGAGCACGCCTACGAGCGCACCCCGGTGAAGGCCGCGGCCTCCATGATGAAGGCGTGGGTCGAGGTCCGGGCCTGCCTGGATCTGGTCACCTGCCCGGTGCTGATGTTTCGCTCGACGGTGGACCACATCGTTCCGGCCTCATCGAAGGACTTCATTCGCGACCACATCTCCAGCGAGGTGATCATCGAGCGGGTGCTGTCGCGCAGCTACCACGTCGCCACCCTGGACTACGACAAGGAACAGATCTTCACCGAGTCGCTGGAGTTCCTGGCCAGCCAGGTTCGGACGGCCTGAACTCAGCGCAACGCCCGCAGCCCGGCCAGGTACCAGGTGGTGGCCGCAGCGATCTCGTCGGGGCTGAGCCGATCGTGGACGCCGCGATCGAGGACGTCGGCAGCCTCGGCTGATCGGTGGGAGCGCACCTGATCGACCGCGAACTGCGCTAGGGCGTAGTCGGTGGGGGTGCTCACTGTTGCCGGCAAGGCGGTGGGCATCCCGTGGTGGGTGAGGTATTCGGCCACCAACGCGGCGTTCGCCTTCGCCACGGACGCATCAGCAGCCGCGGTCACCGACTCGGCCAGACCTTCGACCACCCAACTCAGCCCACTGGTGCACGCCGAGTCGGTAGCCACATGGACGGCTTCGTGGGTGAGGGTCGCCTGCACCCATC
>CAZLJN010000107.1:0-7868 GCA_964559815.1 uncultured Propionibacteriaceae bacterium | reverse complement strand
CCGCAACCGCGTCTGCATTGCGGACGTGTGGGTGCCGGCGGCGACCTCATAGTCGGCAGCAGACAAATCGAAGAGGTTGGCCAGCGCCACGAAGAACTGACCGCGCGGCATCCGCGCCCGCGGTGCGGCCAGATTGAACGCGGCCAGTTCGGCAGGTGTGGACGGCCCGCCGTGGGCGGCCAGGTAGCCCACGGTGTCGTGGGTCAGCCCACCCAGGACCACCCGCAGCGAGTCGGCGGCACCGTCGGCTTCGGCCAACTCGACGTCCACCACCTGTGCGCCGGCAGCACTCAGGCCGTCGCGGAGCCGGGTGAGGATTTCGTCGTTGTCAGCGGTGTTCTCCGGCCCGCGCGGCGCCTCGGAGATATCTAAGGCCAGCACGCCGGCGGTGACCTCGGCCAGACCGTCGGTGGGCAGGTCGATCGGGTCGAGCCCGGCCATCGCAGCCAGCAGCCGGGCGGCATCGGCCACGTTCACCGTGACCGGACCGACGCAGTCCTGCCCGGCGACCAGGGGAATCACCCCATCGCCGGGCACCAGCCCGTAGGTCGGCTTCAGCGCGACCACCCCATTGAAGGACGCCGGTGCGACCAACGAGCCGGAGGTTTCCGTGCCCACCGCGGCCGCGCACAGCCCGGCGGCCACCGCGACCGCCGAGCCGCTGCTCGAACCGCCCGGAGTGAAGGCGGCGCCGTACGGATTGACGGTGAGTCCACCGACCGCGCTGAAGCCCGGACGTCGACAGCTGGCCCCGGCCAGCTCCGACAGATTCGCCTTCCCCAGGATCACCGCCCCGGACGCTCGCAGTGCCGCGACCACCGGGGCATCGGCGTCCGGCTGGTTGTCGGCCAGCGCGACCGCGCCCGCAGTGGTGAGCAACGGCGCAGCAGTCTCGATGTTGTCCTTGATCGCCAGCGGGATCCCGTCCAGCGGCCCGCGCGCGGCGTCGGTCGCCCGGCGCTGGTCGGACGCGGCCGCCTCGGCCACGGCGTCCGGGTTGAGTTGCAGGAAGGCGCCCAGGTCGCGGCGCTGTTCGATGCGGTCCAGGTAGTGCAGCGTCAGTTCCACCGCACTGATACGTCCGGTGCGCAACAACTCGGCCAGACGGGCGATGCCGGCGTCGCTGACCAGGTCGGCCACCGCCTCCTGGCGTCCGCTCGGACGGGCGGCGCGTGCCGCGGCGAAACCGGTGAAGTCGAGTGGACGGATCGGCGCCGACGGCCGAGGCCCGATCCTGGCCGCGACCAGCGTTGAGCGGATCAGGGTGAGCAGCGCCGCACCTGTGGCCATGGTGGCTCCCGTCTCATCGGCGAGAAAGCAGGTCTGGCCTCACCCTACGGCTCAGTCGTTACGAAAGGTCGGCACTCCGTCGGAGCAGGATGCCTTGAGCTTCACCTCATGGCCATCGCGGCTGGTCGACTCGAACTCGATCTCCAGGCTGCGGGTGCCCTCGGTGTCGACGTGGACCCGGTAGCCGACCGAGGGGACGGCGCTGACCAGGGAGATCGCGCTGCCGGTGCAGGATGCCGTCACCGTGCCGGCTTCACCGCTCCAGCTCCTGCTGATCGTCTGCGCGGGTTCCTGGGAGGTCGAGGGGCGCGCGTGGGTCGGCTTGGTGGTGTGTGGGCCGGACGTGGGTGCCACCGTCGACGGCGCGTGGCTGGGGGTCGCGCTCGCGTTCGGGGTGGCCGCTGTGGAGGGGGTGTAAGCCATCGATGGCGGCGCGCTCAGCGGGATCGTCTGGCCCACCTTCGCGCCGGTGGCCGAGATCACCGCCCAGGTGGCCGTGGACGCGGTGAGCACCGTGGCCAGCCACAGGGCGGCGATCAGCAGCAGTCGTCGACGGTTCACGGCTCTATGGTCTCATCCGTCGCCAACCACTACCGCTGGAGTAGCTTTGCGCCATGACCCGCGTGCTGATGGTGGAGGACGATCCGGCGATCGGACGACTCCTCAGTCGTAGCCTCACCGAGCGCGGCTACGTGGTCACCCTGGCCGCCACCGGCGCGTCCGGCCTGGCCTTGGCGCTACAGGAACAGCCCGAGGTGGTGCTGCTCGATCTGGGCCTGCCCGACTTGAGCGGCCTGGAAGTGCTGCAGATGTTGCGGGCGGTGAGTCCGGTGCCGGTGATCGTGGTGACGGCGCAGGACGACGATCGCACCGTGGTGATGGCGCTGGATTCCGGCGCCGACGACTATCTGGTCAAGCCGTTCGGCAGCGATCAGCTGGCTGCCCGGATCCGGGCGGTGCTGCGGCGCGCCGCCTCCGGGGGTGGCAGTGATTCGGCGGTCCGGATCGCCGACCTGGAGATCGACCCGGCCACCCGGCTGGTCCGGTTGGCCGGCGAGCCGGTCGACCTGTCGCGCAAGGAGTTCGACCTGCTGTGGCTGCTGGCCACCCATCCCGGCGAGGTGGTCACCAAGCGCGAGATGTTGGCCGGAGTCTGGGGCCTGCCGTTCGCCAGCGGCGGTGAACGTACCGTCGACGTCCATCTGAGTTGGCTGCGCCGCAAGTTGGGCGAGAACGCCGCCGAACCCCGCTTCCTGCACACCGTCCGCGGGGTCGGGGTCAAGCTGGTGGTGCCGGAGGATCCGGCCTGATGCGCCGCCAGATCAGCCTGCTGCTGGCGGTGATCAGCACCGCGATCGTGGTGTCGTTCGTGATCCCGCTGCTGCTGTTGGTGCGCACGTTGGCCGAGGACCGGGGAATGGCGGCGGCCAGTCAGCAGGCCAACACCATCGCCGTCCTGGTGTCCAGCCTGCATGACGATCCGCGGCTGGAGGCGGTGCTGCAGCCCAGCCTCGATCGCTCGATCACCCAGACCAGCGTGGTGCTGGCCGACGGACGTGTCCTTGGTGTCGCCTGGCCGGATGTACAGAGCGATCCTGCCTACGCCCAAGCCATCGGCGGGCAGGCCTTCTCGGTGCGTGACGATGCCGGCGGGCGGGTCTACGTGCCGGTGCTGGTCGACGGCGGGGTGGTGGTGGTGCGTGCGTCGATGACCAGCGCCCAGTTGGCCGAAGGAGTGCCCCTGGCCTGGGGCGGGATCATCGGCCTCGGGGTGGCGCTCAGTGGCATCGCGGTCTGGGTCGGTGGCCGCGTGGGCCGCGGTATCAGCCGTCCGCTGCTGGCCGTGTCGGACACCGCCCACCGGCTACGACAAGGCGAGTTGGCTGCCCGGGCGCCGCTGGCCGGCACCGAGGAGACCATCGAGCTGGGCTCGGCGTTGAACGGCCTGGCCGACCGGATCGAAGAACTGCTGGCCGCCGAACGCGACAACGTGCGCGGCTTGGCGCACCGGTTGCGGACGCCGGTGACGGCGCTGCGGCTGGAGGCCGAACAGGTCAGCGACCCGCAGATCCGCGCCGGTCTGGCCGAATCGGTGGTGCAACTGCAAACCACCATCGACGAGGTGGTGCGTGAAGCCCAACGTCCGTTGCGCGCGAAGACCTGCCGGGCATGTGTGATGCCACCGCGGTGGTTCGGGCGCGGGTCGAGTACTGGCGTCCGCTCGCCGAGGATCAAGGACGTTCGGTGCAGGCGATCATTCCCAACCAGGTCATTCGGGTGCCGGTCAGCGCCCTGGAACTGGCCGATGTGGTCGACATCTGCCTGGACAACATCTTCGCCCACACGCCCGACGAGGTGGGTTTCCGGATCGAACTCGGCGTCGGCGCCAACAAGGCCACCTTGCTGGTGGCCGACCACGGGCCCGGCTTCCCGACCGAGCCGGGGCAGCAGCGGCGCGGCACGTCCGGGATGGGGCTGGAGTTGGCCCGGCGGGTCGTCGAACGCGCCCACGGCCGGTTCACCCGGTCACCGGTCGGCGTTCCCGGCGCGCAGGTACTGGTCGAACTGCCGTTGCGCTGAACCACGCTGGTTGAGCTCGTCGAAACCTCAGCCGAAATTTCCGAACACCGGGGTCCCTCGCGGGCTAGACGTGTTAGTGTCGATCCAGAGCAAGTCACTTGGATTGTTACCCGCAAGGGGCAAGACCTGAGGCACCTAGAGGGTGTCTCGGGTCTTTTTGTTTTTCGGACGCCTCCCCGATAGGAATGACGATGAAGTCAACCAAGCAGGACGCCGCCGCGGCAATCGTTGCCGGCGTCGGCGGAGCAACCAACATCCGTAGCCTGACGCACTGCGCCACCCGGCTGCGCTTCGAGTTGAAGGACGGCGGCCTGGTCAAGGACGCCGAGTTGGACCAGATTCCGGAGGTGCTCGGCGCAGTGCCGCAGAGCGGCGATCGCTACCAGGTGGTGATCGGCGGCGCAGTCCAGTCGATGTTCACCCAGATCATGGCGCTACCGGAAATGGCAAGCGTCGGCTCCGGTGAGACCGATGCCGATGTGAAGGCCAGGGAACGGGCCAAGGCGCGCGGGAAGGTGGCCTGGCTGGACGCCTTCTTCGAGTACCTGTCCGACTCGTTCCGCCCGCTACTAGGGGTGTTGCTCGGCGGCTCGTTGATCATCGCCATCGCAGCCGTCCTGGACGCCTTCCACATCGTCCCGTTCCAGGGCGTCGATCGCGCGGCGGTCGCCGGTTCGAGCTGGATCTTCTGGGATTCCATGTGGCGGGCGGTCCTGTACTTCCTGCCGATCATGGTTGCCTACAACGCGGCCAAGAAACTCCAGGTGGACCCGTGGCTGGGTGCGACGATCATGGCGGCACTGTTCACGCCCGAGTACCTGAGCCTCAGTAACACGAAGATCTTCCCCGACACGGTCTGCACGACGAACCCGACCCTGGGCACCGAATCGTGTGTGGCGCAGATCTTCGGCCTGCCGATGCAGCTCAACGGCTACGGCGGTCAGGTGTTCGTGCCGCTGATCATGGTCGCCGTGCTGGCGCTGGTCTACAAAGGCCTGAAGAAGATCTTCCCCGAGAACATCCAGATGGTCTTTGTTCCCTTCTTCTCGATGTTGATCATGATTCCGGTGACCGCTTTCCTGATCGGTCCGCTGGGTATCTGGATCGGCACCGGGCTGGGCACCGGCCTGGCGTGGCTGAACGGCAATGCCCCGATTCTGTTCGCGATTCTGATCCCGCTGCTCTACCCGTTCCTGGTGCCGCTCGGTCTGCACTGGCCGCTGAACGCCCTGATGCTGGCCAACATCGCCAGCGCGGCCACCAACCACCAGGACTTCATTCAAGGCCCGATGGGTTCGTGGAACTTCGCGTGCTTCGGCGCCACTGCCGGCGTCCTGTTCCTGACGACCAGGAACGGGAACCGCGAACTGCAACAGACCGCCATCGGCGCTCTCGCCGCCGGTCTGCTGGGTGGAATCTCGGAGCCGTCCCTGTACGGCATCCACCTGCGCTACAAGCGGATCTACCCGCGCATGCTCGTCGGCTGTGGGGTCGGTGGCCTGCTCACCGGCCTGTTGGGTTGGTCGTCCGGTGGCGTCAAGACCGGAGCCTTCGCGTTCACCTCGCTGCTGACCATCCCGGTGTTCAGCCCGATGTGGGTCTACATCATCTCGATCGCGGCGGCCTTCATCACTGCGATGGTGCTGGTCATCATCTCCGACTACCGCACGCCGGAGCAGAAGGCTGAAGACCTCGCCGCCCGTCAGCAGGCCGAAGCCGACCTGGCCCTGGAAGCCGCCGGGACGTCCGCCGCACCGGTGGCCGCGGCTGCCGCGAGCATCGGTGGTGGCACGGCCACACTGGTCGCCACCGAGGTGGTCGCCGCGCCGGTCGCCGGCACGCTGGTGCAGCTGGCCGACGTCAACGACAAGGTGTTCGCCTCCAAGGCCCTGGGTGAAGGGGTGGGCATCGTGCCGGCCAACGGCACCATCATCTCGCCGGCCAGCGGCGTCGTGGTGACCGCGGCCGATACCGGTCACGCCTTCGGCATCAAGACCGATGACGGGGTGGAGATCCTGGTGCATGTCGGCATCGACACCGTCCAGCTGTCGGGGCGCGGGTTCACCGTCGCCGTGGTCAAGGATCAGCGGATCAACGCCGGTGATCGGTTGGTCGAGGTCGATCTGGCCGAGGTGGAGAAGGCCGGCTTCGACCCGACCACCATCGTCACCGTCACCAACACCTTCGCGTTGGCCTCGGTCACCCCTCGCACGGGTGCCACCGTGGCCGCCGGCGAACCGGTGATTGACGTGCGGGTCTGATCTGATCAGGCTGGAACGGTGAGCGAGATCGGCGGCAGCGCGGAGGTCCTTCGGGTCTTCAACAACAACGTGGTGCTCGCCGCCGATCCCGTCGCCGGTGAAGTGATCCTGACCGGCCGAGGCCTGGGTTTCCAGGCCCGGGCCGGGGATCGAGTCGATCCGGCCAAGGTGGCGCGGGTTTTCGTCCCCACCGACGGACGCGATCCCGACCACCTCGCACAGTTGCTGGCCGGCATTCCCCCCGAGCACGTCCTGCTGGTGGCCGAAGCTCTGGGTGAGGTCGAGCTCGATCTGTTGCTGCGCAACCCGGCGCTGGTGGTGGCCATGGCCGATCACGTCAGTTTCGCGTTGAAGCGGCAGCAGGCGGCGCTTGTGGTCGAATACCCGCTGGTCGCCGAGGTGCAGCACCTCTACGCCGAGGAGTATCGCCAGGCGACGGCACTGCTGGCGGCGATCAACCGCCGGGTCGGTGGACAGTTGCCCGCCAGTGAGGCAGTGGGCTTGGCGTTACACCTGGTCAATGCAGGTTTCGCCAGTGGTGATTTGTCCTACACCTACCAAATGACCGGGCTGATCCAGCAAATGGTCGAGGTCATCGTCGGCACCTTCGGCATGGAGTTGAGCCCCGACAGCGTCAGCATGGGCCGGTTCATCACCCACCTGCGCTACCTCTTCGTCCGGATCCAGCAGCATCAACAGTTGGCCGGAGAAGCCGGTGCCATCGGGGTGGCGATCCGGGCCGCCTACCCGGACGCGGCCGCGTGTGCCGTCCGCTTGGCGGCCCTGCTGGAGTTGCGGCTCGGCGCCGCCCTGACCGACGACGAGGTCGCCTACCTCACCTTGCACGTCGCCCGGGTGAGTGGCGACGCGGCCTGACAACGCCCGCGTGGGTAGCCTTCACCGCGTGAAGCAGCGCGTCGGCACGTCGTGGCACATCGGGCGGGTGCTGCTGCTGGTGCTCGGTGCCCTGGTCGGCGCCAACGCTGCCTGGCTGGCGGCCACCGCAAACTTCACCATCGGCACGGCCATGGCGGCCGGGCTCGCGGTGTGCCTGCTCGGCGGAGGAATCTGGTACCGGCGGGTTCCGCGGGCGCTGGCGGTGATCCTCCTGGTGGTATTGGCCGCGTTCGGTGGTCTGGCCGGCTTCCTGGCCGCCTTCGGCAATCAGCCGACGGCCACCTATGACGAGTCCGCGGTGATCGTGCTCGGCGCGGCCGTGCACGGCAGCGAACCGTCCAAAACCCTCACCGGACGCCTCGACGCTGCGGTCGCCTATCACGTCCGTAACCCGGCAGCCCTGATCGTGGTCAGTGGCGGCCAGGGGTGGCAGGAGGATCTGCCCGAGGGGGTGGCGATGCAGCGCTACCTGATCGCGCAGGGGGTGCCGGAAGCCGTCATCGTCGTGGAGGACCGGGCCACGTCCACCGAGGAGAACTTCGCCTTCTCCCAGACGCTGCTCGATCAACGGCTGGCGCCCGGCTATCGGGTGGTGGTGATCAGCGACGAGTTCCATCTGTATCGCGCCTCGCGCCTGGCCGCTGCGGCCGGCCTGAACGCCACTTGGATCGGACGGGCCACGCCCTGGTACTTCTGGACGGCCAACTACCTGCGCGAGGACCTGATGGTGGCCAAGCTCTGGATCACCGGCAGCTGAGCGCCGCTGGTTGAGCTCGTCGAGACCCGGCCTGGTTTCGACACGCTCGCAACGCTGGCTGCTCAACCAGCGGCGCTCAGCTG
>CAZLJN010000106.1:0-7878 GCA_964559815.1 uncultured Propionibacteriaceae bacterium | reverse complement strand
GGGTGGTATCCGGATCAACAGGATCCGTCGAAGCTTCGCTGGTGGGACGGGCAGCAGTGGACGGCGCATCTGCGCTGAGCCGGTCTGGGAACATCTCGGAATACCACATCCGGAAGTCCTCGATCGACTCGACGGCGTCCACCCGCACCTGTTCCACCTGACTGCCGTCGGGATCGACGCCCGGTCGGGGCACACGCGCCGGACGACGGCCCTTGCCGCCGCCGCGCTGCCAGTTCGCCGCCGCCAGCAGATCGACGATCTCGGCCATCAGATAGGTATCTACTGTCCAGAGCCGGTACCCTTCGGGGTCGAGCGCGGCAGCCACTGCGGAGTCCCTATTGGGGATTGCGACTGCCATCGCCGCGATGTCCCGCAGCCCCACACCCTGTTGGGCGAGCCGTGCGGGGGTGGCGTGGTAGAAGCGCTGGAAGTCGGCTACGACAGGCCCGCGGTGCTCGGTGAGGAGCGCCGCGAGCATCAGGAGTTTGGGTTGGCCGCCTCGAAGATCTCGCCCAGCACGGCCATCATCTCCGACATCGGCACCCTACCCGTGTCGGGGTTCCGCACCGCATCCTTGATCCTGGCCATGTCCCTGTCGCCCAGCATGCGGCCGAGCACCCGGAATCCGGCTTGGGCGGCCCTGCCCATGTCCTGCGGGTCGGTCGAACCGCTCAGCGACTGGGCGGAGACGAGGTCTTCCATCAGTTCGTAGTCGTCCAGTGCGGACACCGGGATCGTCAGGTCGACGCCCCGCACGGTGATCCTCACCGATCCCGGGTCAGTCTTCGGCTTCTTCTTCTTGTGGTCCTGCGGCTTGCTGGTCATCTCTTTGCTGCGCCTTCCTCAAGCGCGCCGTCCTCGGGACTTGGGGGTCCGGCTGGGGCGGTGAGGCGGCGCGCTTGAGCCCGCCCCAGCCGGGGATCTGGTGGTTACGTGGTCTTGATGCCGTCGTCGCTGTACTCGTAGAAGTAGACGCCGGTCGCGTCGGGGTAGAGCGTCACCTGCACCGGGTAGGCGATCACCTCCGAGTCGCCGAACGTCTGCTCGAAGTCCTCGGTGGTGTTCTGGCCACGCGGGCACACGATGCGCCGCACATGGTCGCCGTCCTTGAGGTCGAACACCCACACCGACTCGGGCAGGTCCTCACCCTTGTAGGTGACGACGATCTTGGTGCCAGCGCCGGACGTGGCGGCCGTGATCGTGACCGCCGACTCCCCCCACTGGGTCTTCGCAACCTCACCGTTCGCGGCCTCCACCAGCGTGAAGTCCAAGGTGATGGTGAGTTCGGTGCGGGACTTCTTGATCGCGTCCCCACCCCAAGCACGGATCGTCTCGTAGGCCTTCGAGATCGACCGCTTCAGCCCGTCCTCGGACGCGTAGCCCTGCTCCTTGTAGGCGGCAGCCAGCGCTGCGGACTCGTTGGTCGGGAGGGTTGTGCCCGAGGGGGCACGGAAGATTGCACCGCCGATCTTCGGCTTGCCGGCGACGACGAGTTTCGAGTTGGTCATTGGTCTGTCCCTTTCAGTGCGCCGCCTCCAGGGATTTGCATTTCGTCTCGCCCCGTCGCCGGGGAAAGCATCAGGTGCGGCGCTGCCGCAGGATCACCGTCATCACGTACCGCGGGGTGCCCGTGTCCGGATCCGGCTGGGAGTACGGGCCGCCGAGCCATCCGTCACGACCCTGCGGCACATGACCGTCCTGAGTGTCCATGTCGCACAGCCACCCGAAGACCTTGTCCGCGAGACGCTCTGCGTCATGCTCGGACGCCTCCCAGCACTCGACCACTACCCGGCAGTCACGGTGCGCCAGACTGGTCACCGTCGTGCCGGCCAGCTGAAGCCGGACGAAGCGGGTAGGTCGCGGGTTCGGTACGCCGCCGTGCGCGCGGACTAAATCGCTGGAAGCCAGCGCGTGCTGGTCGAGATAGGTGCGGATGGTAGCCACGGGGCTTGGGAAGGTCACAGCGAGGACTCCAGAACGTGACTGCGGGCCTGACGCAGCATCGCAGGCACCGTGGCGGTCAGCACAGCCGCCCGACCCCTGATCCGGCCACCGGTCCGTTGCGCCGGACGTGCCTCGAACCCGCTGCCGGCGGTAGACGCGATCCGCTGGGCGTGCCGATTGAGTTCAGACATCACGCCCGGCATGGTGCGCAACTCGGCGAAGACGCCACGTCGCCAGCGGATGTGGACCTTACCCATCGGTGCGCACCTCATCCTTCATCAGCAGGAAGCCCTGCCGCGTCTCGGGGTCCCAGTGCATCCCGGGGCGCACCTCAACTTCTACCTGGGCTTCGCCGATGATCTGCGGCTGCTCGTTGACCAGCATCGCCACCGGGACCGCTACGAACACGCGCTCAGCCATTTAGCCCCTGACTCCCTTGAGGTACACGATGAGTGGCACGCTCATGCCGAACGGGCCGTGGTTATAGTCCTGCGGTCCGGCAACCTGCTCGAACGCGCCAGCACCGGGGATGGTCCACCGGTCCCGGTCCGCGCAGACGGTGGCCGTGGGGACGAGCAGCGCTAGGTCGATCTCCTGGGAACGCCGCCCGGGTTCGACTCCGAGGATCTGCTCGGGTGCGGGCTCCCACCATCCGTGCGAATCCACAGTGACCGGCGTGCCCCACCCGGGCGGCCGTTCGCCGATCGAGTTCTCGCTACCCGGGGTGTACGGCTCACATGTGACCTGGGCGATGATGGGGAGGTTCATCTAGGGCTCGTAGAGGGGTTCGCCGGCGATGTCGACGCCGCAGTCGCAGTAGGCTGCGGCGAGCATGAGGGCGCACGTCGGGGTGTGTACGGTCCCGCCGCCGCCCAGATCGAGCATGTAGGGCACGGGCGCCTTCTTGCAGACAGCTTGCAGGGACCGGATCTCCGACGGCCAGAAAACCCCTCGCCGCTGCTGGGTGTTGTCGATCGTCTCAGACTGCTGGAACGGGCCAGCCGCCACCTGGCTGGTGGTCTTTGCGCCCGTGCCCGTCTCGTCCCACCGGAGAATGGCGGCGACGAGCACACTACGTACCGCGACCCGCTGCACGTAGGTGAGGTCCCCGGCGAGGCAGGGGGCGACAGTCACGGCTTGCGCGGTCGCATGCTCGATCATCGCACGCGCCTTCCCTGCCGGGATGGTCGCGAACGGCGCCAGATCGGCCACGCTCACCAGCATCGGCAGGTAGTCGTCGGCCATGTCCTGTCACCCCCTCCCCTGTGCTACTTGGCGGTCTTGCGGACGGCCGGCTTGGTCTCGGTGTCCGTCTTGGCTTCGTCGGACACAGGCCAGCCGAGCCGGTCGGCCTTCTCGGGGGTCACCTCGACGACGACCCCCGAGAAGGGGTGCTTCAGCCGGACCATCAGGCGGTCACGATCTTGGCGAAGGCATCGAGCGAGGCGATGCCCCACCCGTAGATGACCTCGGCCCGGAAAGCGACCTGGTTGTTGCGCTGCAGGTCGCCGCCGCCGTCAGGGTCGCCGTACTCGATGACCTTCAGCCCGATCTGCTTCTGGACTCCCCAGCGGATGCCGGAGAAGTCACCGACGATGCCCTTGACCTTCGTCGCGACCGCCGCGACACCGACGGCGCCGACCGTGTTCGACACCGACGCTCGGTGGCCGTCGAGCTCGGACACCGCGGTGTCGAGCCGGAAGTCCGGGTACAGCTTCTGCTCGGTGTTCGTGGCGCGGGCCGAGGAGAAGTCGGACGCCCAGGTCGGGTCGAGCGCCACGTCCTTCGGCACGAACGAATCGGCCAGCACCAGCGCGTCGGCGGCATCCAGGTAGGTGTAGGCCTTGTTCGCACCCAGGGTCACCGAGTTGGTGGTCTGGGTGATGAACTCGGTCATCGCGGCCACCGCGGCACCACCGGTCGGGTTGATGCCGTGGAAGACGCCGAAGTCGAGCGCCCGGGACAGCGCCGGCTGGATCAGCTCGAGGATGTCCGCCACGACCCCCAGCTGGTGGTCCTCGTCGGCGTACATGACCTCGTCGGTCCAGCGGACCGTCTTGTGGAACTTGAACGGCTTGACCGTCTTGATGGTCGGGGTGACGGTGGATCCGCCCTTGTTGGCGCCCTCCCCGACGTACTCGGCCTCGCCAATGTCGAACGTCATCGACTCGCCGGGCCCGAACTTCATCGGGATCGCGCCGGACAGGGCGGCGATGGTGGAGCCGCCCTTCACCTTGCCCAGCCACGGGTCGAAGATCTGCTTGGGGATCGTGAGAGATCCGGTGGTCAGAGTGGCCATGATGGCCCCTTTCTCGTGTCAGTCGGTCTTGTTGAACAGCTGCCGCGCGAAGCTGCGCAGCTCGGAACTGCCGTCCCCTTCCGGGAGGAGCCCTTCGGTGGGCACGTGGCCCTTGCGGGGAAGGAGCTTCGCCAACTGGTCGGCGTGCTCCTTGATCTCATCCTCGGTTTCGCCCTTGATCGCCTCGGCCGGCACGCCCGCCTTCTTCGCGGCGGCATCGGCCCACTTCTTCTTGTCGGCCTCGTGGGCTTCCTTGTCGAGGCGGGCTTTGTCAGCGGCCTTCAGGTCGTCGCGTTCCTTCTCGGCCGCGGCGGCCCGGTCGAGCGCCTTCTGCAGCTCGGTCTTGGCCGCGTCCTGCGCCTTGTCGTACTCCGCCGCCTTCGCCTTCAGGGCGTCGTAGTCGGAGTACTTGGCGGAGGTCTTGCGGCGGTCCTCGGCAAGGAAGGCGTTGACCTCGTCCTGCGTGAACGTCTTCGCCGGCGGCTGCTCACCGTTGTCCCCGCCTTCGGGTGGGGTTGCGGTCATGGTGAAGCCGCCGAAGATCGCCTTGTGGGTGGCGATCACCTCGGCGAGGTCGGCCGGGATCATGGTCTCGGGCATGGGTGTTTCCTCCTGGTGGAGTGAGCCGGCGGTTCCCGGTGGTCACCCCGTCGCCGTCCGGGGTGCGGTAAGTTCAGTGGCCGTTCAGCCGGTCGCGTTCGGCTTTCGTGCGGGCCAGCACTTCGCGGGCCTCGTCGGCTTCCGCGGCATCGCCGCGCTCTGTGGCTCTCTGGAGCCGTTTCTTGGCGGCGTCGCGTTCCCGTTCGATCCGATGCCGGTCGGCCCATGCCTGCGCCGAGGCGTCGCGGCGCACCGACTGGCGGGTCTTCGGGCCGGGAGTTTTCCAGCCGTCGAGCTTGCGGTCGTAGGCGCGGTCGGCTTTCTCACGGTCCATCTGGGCGACCTGACGGCTGTATTCGGCCGGGTGGTAGTTCTCGGGGTAGGTGTCCTCGCCCCAGACGATCTGCACGGAGCAGTCGCAATTGGGGTGGAACTTCCTCATGAAGCCTTGCGCCTGGGCCTCGCTGTGGAACTCGGCGCCGGTGTAGCTGGCGGCGTTGAGGCAATACCGGCAGGTTGTAGCACCGGTTGGGACGCGGATGACGACGGCTTCCGGATAGGCGTCTGCGGCGTCGATGATGGCGCCGCGGTTGGCGTCTTTGACCTGCCCGTCGAGAGCGGCCAGAATCCCGCCGAGCCAGTCGTCCTGGCTCAGGGCTGCGGTGACGGCCGCGAAGGCGGTGTCGGCGTCGCGGATTCCGATCGGCTCACCGAGCCGAGATGCTTGGAAGCCGATCGCGTCCAGCATCACAGCGGCCTGTGTCTGACCGAGCGCGGCGGCCATCGAGCCATACTGCTCGGCGACGATCCACCAGCGGTCCCGGATCAGTTTGTAGAGGTCGGTCACCTGGTCGGCGGCCATGCGGGCAATCGCGTCGGGGCCGGGCACGTCAGAGATCAGTCGCCGGAGCGCCCCCTGCGCTCGTACGCTCAGCGCAGCGAGTGCCTTCCGGTCCCGTTCGACGTCAGATGCGGTCGCCATCGCCGCCTATTCCTCCGTTGCGGGTCCGCGGGCGACGAGCGAGGCGGGCATGAGTCCAGGACGGAACCTCACGCCGGGGAGTCCCACCTGCTCGGCCGCATCGTCGGGATCGACGCCGGCGCGGATCAGGACGCCCATCGCGTCAGCCTTCGCCTTGATCTCGCTGGCATCGAGTTCGGCGTCACTCACTGCCCCCCCCGGCGTGCCGAGTGCGGACATGGCGCGCATGAGTTCAGCACGCCGCTTGTCGCCTCGCAGCCGCTCGACAGTCAGCTCGTCGAGGCCGAGGAGGTCGAGCGCAGTGTCGGTCTCGGCGATCCAGGGAAGCACGGAGGTGGTCTTGGTGAGCCAGTCGGCAGCCCCCGCCTTGGACCCGTGCCTCGCGTCGCGCCAGATCGGCTGGAGCTTCCGCATCTCGGCAGGCAGCTCCTTCTCGCCGGTCGCGATCATCCACGCTGTCTGCTGGATGCGGACGTGGGCACGGGCGAAGCCGTCCTGGGTATCCTCGGCCTCGCCGATCAGGTCCTCGCGGGACGCCTCGTAGGAGCCGTCCGAGGTGGGGTTCGACTGCGACATGTTTACGCCGAGGCTGGTGACCGGAATGTTCGCCTCAGCGGCGAAGAGTTGGGCCCAGACCTGCAACTGCGAAATGTGCGGCTGCTGCGATCCCTGCGTCAGCTGCTTCAGATCAGCCCGCGGGTTCTCCGCATCCTCGTTGTCCGGGACCGCGAACATCATCGACAGCAGCATCTTCAGCGCAGGATTGCTGTCGAAGAGGCTCTGATCCGGACCGAACAGAGCCAGCAGCGGGGCGCCGTAGAAGTCCGCAGTGCCCTCCGAGCGGAGCATGGTGCGGATCGCTGACTGGGTGATGCCCATGATCGGACGGGTGATCCGGGACGACCCGAACGGGCGGCCGTCGCGCTGCCGGTAGACCAGCGGTTCGACCGGGATATGGTCCAATCCGGTTTCGACGCGGTCCTGCACCCGCTTGTCGTCGATGATCACTACCTGGCCGGGAAGGTAGAGGTTGAACGCTTTCGGCTGGCCCTGGGTATCACGGGTGTTGACCGAGAGGAAGTCGGACAGCCGGCGCGCGCGGACGTTCCACGTGCCCGTCCCGTCCAGGGCAGTCCGGCGGGTGATCAGGACATCCGGCTCCCCCGATCCGCCGCGGGTGGCGACGAGCCAGGAGACGCCGAACTCAAGCGCCGACAGTTGGGCCATGCGGGACTCGGCCACATACTCGTTCTCGTCGAGAATGGTGTCGATGCCGAACGTCGAGAGCTCAGAGCCGGGAATGGCGAAGCCGGTGAGCCGTGCGCGGCGCGCCAGCGCCTCGACCGCCTTGGCCGGCCAGCCGAGGACCAGGCCGATGTTGCGCAGGTAGGGCGGGACGGTGGGCGGCGGCTTCGGCAGCTTCTTGCAGTCCATGTGGGCGCGGCGGATCTCGTTGCGTGAGCGATGGTTGGCGATCTCTTGCAGGAGTCCGGAGACGAGTCGCTGCTCGTCGTCGGAGAGGCCGTAGATGCTCACGCGGTCACCACCTTCCATCCGCTGCTGCTGCCGGTCGCCGCCTTGGCCTTGCTGAGTTTGGCTGCACGCACCGCCACCGAGATCGCCTCGATCGGCGTCTCGTCGCCGTCCGGTGTCGTCGCCGACCAGCCCCACAGTCCGGTCGCGCGACGCTTCTGGTCGCACACCGCCACCGAGGAGTCGAGCGCGTCGGTGGGGTCGTCGGCTTTCGGGTGGGTGAAAGTGCCGGGGCTCCGGACACCCTCCCGGATCGCATCGACCAGCATCGAGCAGGCGGCGAAGTACTCGCTGGACGTGAGGGTCTTGACCTTCCGCTTCAGGACATTCTCCTTGGACAGCGCGACCGCCAGGACGGGAGAGTCGGGTCCGCAAAGGTGGATCTCGCGGATGGTCTGCTGTCGTTCGGCTAGCCAAGAGGCGAGAGCCGAGACGCCCTGCTCGGTGCTGCCGGAGTGGATGCCGACGAGTTCGACGTGGATGCCCGTCTTGTGCTTCACCGCTCCGGCGACCGCCACCC
>CAZLJN010000105.1:0-7887 GCA_964559815.1 uncultured Propionibacteriaceae bacterium | reverse complement strand
GTCCCGACACGACGGTCCGGCCGCCGGTCTTGGCGCCGGGCAGCTCGGGATGGTCGTCGGCCATCGGCTTGGCGGCGTGCAACGGCACATGGGACGACACCAGCCAGCGCGACACCTTCGGTGCGGTGCGGATGAACGCCGCCCGGCGGGCAGCCAGGTGCTCGTCGGTGGGAGCACCGAGTACCGCGGTCAGGTATTGCTCGACCTCCGCGGTCGAATCGGGTTCGGTGCCCTTCGCGGCCAGCCGATTGCCCGGCAGCCAGGCCAGGCCGTTGCCGTCGGCGGTGGTGCCGCCGGCCCGTCGGGAGGACTCGACGACGATCACCTCGTCGCCCAGGCGGCGCGCAGCGGCGGCCGCCAGCAGGCCGGCCGCGCCGGCTCCGACGACCACCAGATCAGCGGTGAGCTGCTCCATGTCAGTTGGCCCGAGCATGCGCCAGCGCCATCAGCGTGCGCACGCTCATGCCGGTGCCGCCGGTGGGCACGTAGTCGTGGGCCGAGGCGTCGTTGAACGCCGGGCCGGCGATGTCCAGGTGTGCCCAGGGGATCTCCTCGGGCACGAACTTGGACAAGAAGGCCGCCGCGGTCAGGGCTCCGCCGAACCGGTCACCGCCGGAGCGGGTGTCGGCCACCGCCGAGTCCAGCTTGGGGGCCGCATCCTCAGGAATCGGCAGTTGCCAGAACGACTCGCCGGCCGCTTCGGCCGCGTCCAGCACCAGGTCGGCGGTTTCGTCGTCGCGGGCCATCAGACCGGCGGTGTTCACCCCGAGCGCCACCATGCAGGCGCCGGTCAGGGTGGCCACGTCGATCACCAGGTCGGGGGATTCGGTGGCGCACTTGGCCAGCGCATCGGCCAGCACCAGGCGTCCCTCGGCGTCGGTGTTGTAGTTCTCCACGGTCATGCCGTTGAACATCGTCAGGATGTCGGACGGGCGTCCGGCGGTCCCTGAGGGCATGTTCTCGGCCATCGCCGCCCAGGCGGTCACCTTGATCCGCAGCCCGAGTTGGGCGATGCCGGCCACCGCGGCCAGCACCGAGGCGGCGCCGGCCATGTCGCACTTCATGGTGTACATGCCGTCGGCGGTCTTCAGGTCCAGGCCGCCGGAGTCAAAGGTGATGCCCTTGCCGACCAGGGCCAGGTGGAATCGCGCGCCGCGCGGGGCATAGGACAGCTTCACCAGGCGGGGCTTGCGGGCCGAGCCCCCGCCGACCGCGGTCAGGCCGCCGAAGCCCTCCTTCTCCAGCGCCTTGTCGTCCCACACCTCGACGCCGAGTTTGTAGGTCTTGGCCAGCGCACGGGCGGCTTCGGCGAAGGTCTCGGGGTAGAGCAGGTTGGCCGGGGTGTTCACCCAGTCGCGGGCCTGGACCACGGCGGTGGCGGTCGCCACGGCCAGGTCGAGGGCCTGCTTGGCTTCGGGCTTCTTGCCGGCCCCGACCAGGCGCACCTCACCGATGCCGGGCCGGTCGGCCTTGGTCGGGCCGTAGCGGTAGCTGGCCAGCAGCGCCCCCTCGGCCGCGCCCTTGATCAGGCTCGGTTCGACGGTCTCGACACTGATGGTCACCTTGTGGGGAGCGCTTCCTGGCAGGCCACTGATCAGCCGGACGGCCGCGCCCACGGCCCGGCGCACCTGCTCGGCGCTGACATCGATCGGGCCCAGTCCGACCACGACCAGCTTGTCCGCGCCGGGCAGCGGCAGCAGCACGGCCTTGGCGTTCTTGGTGGAACCGCCGAGTTCCTTGACCATGGCGATCAGGTCGCCGCCGAAGGTCTTGCTCGCCGCCGCAGCCACCGCGTCCGGCAGACCGACCAGGATGTCGCCGTCACTGGTCTCGGCCAGCCCGGCCACCAGGATGCCGGGATTCTTGTCGATGGTCGTGGCGAGGCTGATTTCGGGGAGAGTGAAGCTGAACACCGTGACTGCCTTCTTGAAGTAGCGAAGAACTCAACGAGCTTAGGCTACTTCCCCACCAGCGTCAGGTGCACTGATCGCGTCGACCGCTACTCGAAGAGTTGGGCTCACACGGGTTGGAGGTTGCCGTTCTGCAACTTGAGGACTCGGTCGCCGATGGCCGTCGCAACCGTGGGGTCATGTGTGACGACGATCATCGCCTTACCGGTGCAGCTGGACATCAACAGGCTGACCGCCTCATCGCGTAGCTGGGTGTCCAGTGAGCCCGTGGGCTCGTCGGCGAGTATCAACTGGGGCTCTCCAACCAATGCTCTTGCGATCGCCACCCGCTGTTGCTCACCACCGGAGAGTTCCTTCGGGTAGTGCCCACATCGTGACGAGAGGCCAAGCTTAGCGAGGGCATGCTCGGCCTTCTTAAGTGCACTGCCAACACGTTCGCCCCGGAGGCGAAGCGGGATGGCGACATTCTGGGCGGCGGTGAGGTTGTCCAGAAGCCGGAAGTCCTGGTAGATCACGGCCATGTGCTCAAGCCGAATCTGAGCGCGAGCTTCTTCTCTTAGTGCAGAAAGGTCGTGGCCGTCGAAAGTGACGGCTCCTGACGAAGCCTGGCTGATGCCACTCGCTATTTGAAGAAGAGTTGACTTCCCTCCTCCGGACGGCCCGACGATCGCGAGCCGTTCTTCGGCCCGAATGCCGAAGTTCACGCCATGAAGGACGGGCAGGTCTTTCCCGCGCTTCCGGTAGGAGAAACTCACATCATCGAATCGAAGGAGTTGCGTGACTGTGTTTGATGGGGTCATAGTGCGCCTTTCTGGCGTAGTCTACGCGTCGTGAGTGGCCACCCACGGAAGTGGAACCCGCCGGCGAGGATTGCAGTAGCTAACATCGCGAGGGCGACGACGCCCGTGAGGAATGGCTGCGCGTAGAAGGTGACGGAGGCCATCAGCGTCGCTTTCGCAACGACTACGGCGCCCGCGGCAGCGACCGCAGCGATGGCTGTGAAGATCCACATCGCTGCATGGCTCAATTGTGTAGGGCTTGCCCCAATGGCCACCAAGGTGAGGGCCGAAGGCGCGCCATGTGAGTCCAGGTGCATGGCTATCCGCCAGAGCATGAGAAGCCAAAGGCCGCCAGCCAGGATCGCGACGACCCAGACCAGGCTCGAGAATGTGACGGTGGTGGTGAGGGCACGGGCTGCATCGGCGAAGTTGCTCGATGATGCGGGGCCGGGGCCGCCGTAAGTCTCCCAGACGCCAGGATGTTGGGCAAAGGCGGCCAAAACCTGCGCTGTGCAGGTCCCCTTAGGGATGACGACTAGCCCGAGGTCTCCACTGTCTGTGTTGAACGGACGCGTTGCGCCGGTCACCACCGTGATGCAGGGGGAGTCGGAGAGGTCTTCATCTTGAACGATGATGCGGTCGCCGACTTCAAGACCCCACCCGGCGAGGGTTGCCTCATCAATCGCCACACCGTCACCCGAAATTTCTCCTGAAATGAGACTTGTGGCCAGCGCCTTCTCAAAAGAATCGGAGTCTTCGGGCTGCATTAGAGATAGATGTCGGCTGTGTAGATAAATCCCACTGGACGCTTCGGGAGAATCAGGCGAGACCCCGATGGTGGCTCCCGAGTGAACTGACTCTGCTCCGTTGGGGTGATCGGTGGTTGCGCGAGATTGGTAGTTCATGCCCAGATAGAAGTAGGTCCTATCGAACGGAATGAAAGTGAGGTAGATGACCATGAAGGAAGCGAGTGCTCCCGTCGCGAGCAGGGTGAACACGCTGAAGACGAGCCGCGTCCCGCCGAAATCGCGCAGGAGGATGGCGGCCTTCATCGCGAGACTGCCTTGATGGCTGTCGCGCGCCAAGCGAACCCAGCCGCTGCTGCGCTGGCCAGCAGGCAAGCCACGCCGCTGGTGCCGACGAAGAGCGGGAGGAGCGTTGGCGGGAATGCGGTGGTGAGGTACCCGCTGTTAAGGACCATGTAGGCGAGGAGGGATCCCAGGCTGAGCCCGAACACCGTGGCGAGGCCGCCGATCATGCCGATCGCGACCGTGAGCCCCCTGCGTGGACTTCCGAGGGTGCGCAACACCTGCGCCCGATCGCCGGCGCGCCGCGCGAATACCGAGATCTCTCGTGCCAGCAACGCCAGGAGCGCGACGCCGGAGAGAATCGAGACGCCGCTGATCAGGCTCACTCCGGCCGATGTGTATCCCTCCATGTAGGTCAGGCGGTCCGCCTGCGATTCGATGCTGACATCGCTGTCGTAGTTGCCCGCGTGGAAGCGGGAACGATAGAACTGGTTCTCGAAGATGTGGGCTACCTCTGAGGTCGACTTACTCGAGATCAAAGCCACGCCGAGCGTAGGCCGATCGCTGTCGCCAACCTTGGAGGCAAACATGTCGCGCAATGGCTCACCTGACAAGACCACCGAGGGCATGTCTTGGCTGCCCAGGGATGTCACTGCATATATCCCGCGGACCTGATATGCCTTGGCGCCCATCGTCTCCGAACCGCCGAACATGACCCGGTCTCCGGGCTTCAGGTGAAATGTTGAAGCAGTACGGGCATCGATGTCGATCCAGTTGGGGGCGCTCGTGGGCTGAAACGCGACCCGTTCTGCTGTGGGGAAGTAGGTGAACGTCGCAGATGATGGGAATGTGACCATCGCGTTGACGGGGCCTGTTCCGGTGGTGTCGCTGGTGAGCGATGCGTACCAAGACGAAGCGAGGGACACCGTGCCGACACCGAAGTCCCTCTCAATGCGACCCACGTCAGCAGGGGTTGCCGAGATGTCGGACTCCACCTCCCAGGCGGCATAGCGGTAGACGGCCACGTCGAGTTCCCGCTGGACTGGCCACCACCAGGCGAGGCTGAGAACCATGAGGGCGCCCGCGGATACGGTCAACGCCAACCGCGCCGCGTCGCGTCGCACGAGCAAAAATACGATTCTGTGCAAGATCTGCTTCTCTCTCGCCGGGGTCGCCCGCGGCTGCGGGCGACCCCGTGCCGGATACTACTTCTTTACCGTGAGCTTTTTGATCGCGTGTGCGTTGATGCAGTTGTCGCCACACGTGTAGGTGCCACCATAGAAGTATCCGGCTCCCTTGGTGGCGCCAACGGCGCTCCCGGTGATCGATGCGGTGAGTTTCCCGGCGAAGTCCTGCTTGCCATTGACCTCCCACTGGGACTTCTTCAGCCAGGTGTTGTATTTCTGAGCATATTTCCGGGAGTTGAGCGCGACGTTGGTCGCGGTGAGGGTGGGCTTCTTCACGGATACCGGAAAACTGTTACTGTAGAAGCCTGTGCTCGGCATGGGGATCCCAAGGAAATGACGAATGAAGACCACTTTTGCGGTCCCCTTGACCTTCTTCTTCACCTTGATGGTTTGCGCAGACAGCTTCGCCGTCGCGGTCACGGAGTACTCAATGGGGTAGACGTCTGCGTGGGCTGGGGCCACCGGTACCGCAGAAGCCATCAGGGCGGCAACTGCCATAGCAGAGGCCAACTTGATTACAGAATATCGTATCTTCATTATCGTCTCCTTGGTGCTGGGGTGTGTTAGTTGACGATATTTGTGAGTTTTGTGGGATGCAAGTTTGATCTCACTGTGTGGGCGCGTGTGTCGTTTGGTGGTCATCGAGTGGCGTAGCTATGGAGTTCGCGTGAGAGCTGATTGGGTGTTCGCGTGCTAGCCGGTTGGTGTGAGTTGGATGACAGGAGAAACTGGCAGGACGCATTCTGATCGGCGCGCTCAAGCGAAGAGGCTGCGTCGGCGTGCGGCAGCCGTGTGGGAGCGAGGGTCTAGCCTGATCCTCGAACAGGAGGAAGCCCATGTCCGATCCGATCCTTTCCCCGCTGCACGAGCGGCACGTGGCGCTCGGCGCCAAGTTCTCCGAATTCGGTGGCTGGCTGATGCCGCTGCAGTACGCCGGAGTCGTGGCCGAGCACAAAGCGGTGCGTGGATCGGTGGGGGTCTTCGACGTCAGCCACCTGGGCAAGATGCGGATCACCGGCCCGGGCGCGGTCGACTTCGTCAACAGCTGTCTGACCAACGACCTGCGCCGGATCGGTCCTGGCCAGGCCCAGTACACGCTGCTGTGCAATGCCGACGGCGGCGTCATCGACGACATGATCGCCTACTTGTTCAGTGAGGACGAGGTCTTCGTGATCCCGAACGCGGCCAACACCACCGAGGTGGTGGCCACCATCGCGGCGGCGACGCCGGCGGGGATCACGGTCACCAATGAGCATCGTGACTTCGCGGTGATCGCGGTCCAGGGCACCGACTCCGACGAGGTGCTGGCCGCGCTGGGTCTGCCGGTGGGCCATGACTACATGGCGTTCGCGGTGGCGAGCTGGCAGGGCACTGCGCTGACCGTCTGCCGCACCGGCTACACCGGCGAGCGCGGGTACGAACTGGTGGTGCCCGCCGCCGCTGCGCCGGCGCTGTGGGACGCGGTGATGGCTGCGGGGGAGCCGTTCGGAATCGCGCCGTGCGGACTCGGCGCCCGCGACACCCTGCGGACCGAGATGGGCTATCCGTTGCACGGGCACGACCTGAGCCCGGCGATCAGTCCGGTGATGGCCGGCATCAACTGGGCGGTCGGCTGGGACAAGCCGAGCTTCTTCGGCGCCGAGGCGCTGCGGGCTCAGCGCGCGGCGAAAGCGGGACGTCTGCTGCGCGGGCTGCGCGCGGACGGCCGGGCGATCCCACGTCCGGAGATGGCGGTCTTCGTCGGTGAAGACGAAGTCGGCGAGGTGACCTCGGGTACCTTCTCGCCGACGCTGGGGGTTGGGGTTGCCCTGGCGCTTCTCGATCGTTCGGTCAGCCTTGGTGACCTGGTCAGCGTCGAGGTGCGCGGACGCCGGGAGCCGTTCGAGGTGGTCAAGCCGCCGTTCGTCACCCCGGGCGTCCGCGAAGCCTGACGCTGCCGCTTCAGGCCGAGATACCCCGCGGGGTATGCTGCACAGGTGAATGATCTCTCCGTCCAGACGGTTGTCGTGCCGGTGGCCGACCTGGTCGTGTCCCCGCCGACGATGTGGGCACGGCTGCGGGCGTGGCCCCGGCGCCGGTGGGTCACCGCCGCAGCGAGCGCGCTGGCCATCGTGGCGCTGATCGGCGTCTCCACCGCGATGGTGCCCACCCCGATCTTCGGACGGGCGGTGCCCACCACCTGGTGGGCCTGGCCGATGCTGGCGATCACCGGGATCCTCGGCGGTCTGCTCGCCGCGACTTACGTGCGGGACCCGGCAGCGCCGCCCCGGGAGAGCCGCTACGGCCTGGCCGGCGCTCTGCTGAGTTACTTCGCCGTCGGCTGCCCGGTCTGCAACAAGCTCGCCCTGCTGGCGCTGGGCTACACCGGTGCGCTGCAGTGGTTCGCTCCCATTCAGCCGTTCATGGGCCTGATCGGCATCGGCCTGATCGGCTGGGCGCTGTGGCGGCGATTGGCCTCGGAGAACGCCTGTTCGACCACGGCGAGCTGACTGCTTCGACCGGATCCGGTCTATTGAGAAAGGCTCATCGGGCCGTACACCACCCGATCGCCTTCGACCAGCAGCACCGACTGGACGCCGGCATCAGCCAACTCCAGGTAATGCTCGGTCAGCCAGGCCTCAGCCTGAGCCTGATCGCCGAAGCCGTCGCCGACGGCAAGGTCGGCGGCCACCGCATCGGGTAGCTCAGGAGAGGTCGCCCAGCGATAGCTCATCGCAGAACTCAGATCTCGTCGCCCGGTTTGACCTGCGGCGCGGGCACCCGGAAGCGACGCATCGCGATGATCCGGTTGATCAGGTAGACCAGCAGACCGCGAGTGGGCTCGTTCGGCAGACGCTGCGCCAGCAGCACCTTGAACTGCCGCCACAGGATGAAGATGTGCACCGCGAGCAGCGCCAGCGCCGCGTACGGCACGAAGGTAGCCACGATCGCACCCGGCGGGTAGGCGTACATCACCACCAGCGCCAGCACCAGGGTGCTCATG
>CAZLJN010000104.1:0-7989 GCA_964559815.1 uncultured Propionibacteriaceae bacterium | reverse complement strand
GATTACCACTCTCGGTCGTATTGGTGGCAGTGACCTGGTAGACGCGCTTGCCGCGGGTCTCGGCGATGAAGTTGGTGGCGACACCGTCGATGAAGTGAATGCCGGCGCCATCGTCTGCGCCGTAGCCGCCGGGAAGGTCACCGGCCGCCACCGCGTCGGTGAACGCGGGCGCCCGTCCGGCTTCGCCGTCGAAGTGCGGGCAGAAGCTGCCCTCGACCAGGCCGAGGCCGCCGCGCCACGGGCGGTAATCGCCGAAGGTGTCGGTGATGCAGCCGCCGTACCAGCAGGCGCCACCGGCACCGACGCCGGACAGCACCACGTCGCCGGCCTGGGCGCGCGCCTTGATCGCCTTGGACACGCCATGCGCCTTCCACAAGGCCATCAGGTTCACCGTGTGTCCGCCACCCACCAGGATGATGTCGGCTTCGGCCATCCGCTCGACGGAGGCTTGCGAGCCGCCGTCCCAGACGGTCAGCACCATGGTGCGCACGCCGAGGGTGCCGTAGGCCAACAGGAACTTGTTGATGTACTGCGGATCGTCGGCCGACGCGGTCGGCGCGAAGCAGACCAGCGGCGCGGATTTCCCGCTGATCTCCAGCAGGTAGCGATCGAGATTGGTGGGGGCCCCGTGGTCGGACATCGAAAATCCGCCGCCGCCCATGGTGACGATATGCGCAGTCATGACAGCAATTCTGGCAGAGCCGGACGGCCTTCGACACCAAACTGCGCCGGTGGGACGCATGATCCCACGGTGCGGACACCCTCGACGTGGACGCCGTCCGGTCGGTGGGCGATGATGGCTCAGACTTCAATCCAGAGCGCGACGATGGGAGACAGATGAGCGACATGCCGCTGGTGGGCATTGTGATGGGTTCGGACTCGGACTGGCCGGTGATGAGCGCCGCCGCGGAGGCGTGCGCGGAGTTCGGCATCGCCTATGAGGCCGACGTCATCAGCGCCCATCGGATGCCGGAGGATTCGATCAACTACGGGCGTACCGCGCGCGAACGGGGCCTGAAGGTGATCATCGCCGGCGCCGGCGGTGCCGCCCACCTGCCCGGGGTGCTCGCTGCGGTGACCCCGTTGCCGGTGATCGGCGTGCCGGTGCCGCTGAAGGTGCTGGACGGCATGGACTCGCTGCTGTCGATCGTCCAGATGCCCGCCGGCGTGCCGGTGGCCACCGTGGGCATCGGCAATGCCCGCAACGCCGGCTTGCTGGCGGTGCGGATGCTGGCCACGGGTGATGAGGACCTGATGGACAAGATCGTCGCCTTCCAGGCCGAACTGCGTGATGCTGCCCGGGCGAAGGGCGCCAACGTCCGCGGTCGCTAGGCGGTGCGTCGGCGGCGCGGCTGACCGGTCTGGTTGGCCGGGCGGGTAATACTGAAACTGCGGAGAAGTTGACCCCGACAAGCCAGGAGTCTGATGAGCGCCACCGTCGCCGGACCGTCCGTGGCTCTGCCGACCCCACGAACCCGTAGCCAGGGGATCGCGCTGCGGCGCGGCATCGTGCTGCCGCTCTTCTCCCTCGTGGTTCCGGGGAGCGCCCAACTTGCGGCCGGTAATCGAACCGTGGGCCGGTGGGCGGTCCGAGTGTGGGTGGCCACGCTGGCGATCTTCCTGGCGCTTGCCCTGTTGTCGTTTCCGTTCCGCGCGTTCGTGATCGGGCTGTTGGGCAACCAGATCCTGACACTCGTCCTGCAGTGGGGTGTGTTGGTCTACGGCATCGGCTGGTCGCTGCTGATGTTGGACGCCTGGCGGCTGGCAGATCCGCGTGCGATGTCGCGCGCAGGGGCAGTCGTGTCCGGCGTGCTGTCGGTCACCTTGGCGGTCACCGGCAGCGGTGTGGCCTGGGGAGTCTCGTCCGCCATCGACGCGCAGCGCTCCTTGCTCAGCCAAGTCCTGGGAGGTGGCGGCAATACCCAGGTGCAGAACGGTCGCTACAACGTGCTGCTGCTCGGTGGCGACGCCGGCGCCGACCGCACCGGGCTCCGTCCGGACTCGATGACGGTGGCCAGCATCGATGCCGAAACCGGCCGGACGGTGTTGTTCAGCCTGCCGCGCAACATGCAGAGGGTGCCGTTCCCGGTGGATTCTCCGCTGCACAAGCTGTACCCCAACGGCTACTACTGCCAGTCGAAGTCGCTGTCTGACTACTGCCTGCTCAATGGTGTGTTCACTCTTGCCCAGAGCCACAAGAACCTCTTCCCCAACGTGAAGTACCCCGGGGTCGAGGCCACCAAAGGCGTCATCGAGGAGATCCTCGGCCTGAAGATCAACTACTGGGCGATGATCGACATGAAGGGCTTCGAGAAGCTCATCGACGCCGTCGGCGGAATTCGCCTCGACGTCGGCACCAAGGTCGGCATCGGCTCTGAACATGGCAAGAAGGGCGTCTACGACTGGATCCCGGCGGGCAAGAACCAGCTGTTGGACGGCTGGCATGCGCTGTGGTTCGCCCGCTCTCGGGTGGCCTCGGACGACTACGTGCGGATGCTGCGCCAGAAGTGCGTGATGAGCGCGATGCTCAAGCAGCTCGATCCGATGACGGTGCTGACCAAGTTCCAGGCGCTGGCGGCGGCCGGTAAGCAGATCGTGGCCACCAACGTCCCGTCCGATCAGCTGGGCGTGCTGGTGGATCTGGCTGCCAAGGGCAAGAACGTGCCGATGTCGTCGATCAGTTTCACCCCGCCGCTGATCTCGCCGTCCAATCCCGATTTCGCCAAGATCCGCACCCTGGTCACCGATGCCGTGGCGACCAGCGAGGCCAAGGACAAGGCGGCGGCCAACCCGCAGCAGTCGCAGGCGCAGCAGCCACAACAACCGCAGCAGCCGGCTTCACAGGCACCGGCCAGTCAGCCGCCGAGTTCGACCAAGCCGTCGAAGGAGCCGACCAGCAAGACCCGGACCGACAACCTCGACAGCATCTGTAAGGTCAGCTGAGGATCACAGCGGGGCGGAGTTCAGCACGCGGAAGATCCAGGTGCCGACGGTCGAGGTGAGTTCGCGCCCGGTCGGGAAGTCGACATCGCGGGTCATCACGCAGGCCTGATAGAGGCCGGTGCCCTTCCGATCGACCTGGCCCATCGAGTTGACTGCCCACAGGTTGTCGGTGGACTTGAACTGCACCCACCCGTTCTTCAGATGGACGCCGACGTCGGCCGACTTCGGCTGCCCGATGCCCCAGGTCTGATCGGGGATCACCTGACCCATCAGATCCCACAGGAAGTGGCATTGCTCGGGGGTGAGGGCCTTGGTCTGGGCCGAACTCAGCGCCTCGACCAGCTTCAGCTGATCGGCCGGGGTGGTCCACGTCCAACTCCACTGGTCGGCCTTGTTGGGATCCAGATGAGTGCTGGTCATGCCCAGGTCGGCGGCCAGCGACGTGTAGCCGGCGTAACCGGCGTAGTTCCACAGGGCGCTGGCGGCGTCGTTGTCGGATTCGGTGATCGCCTTGCGGGCGAGCTCGGCCTTCTCGGCGTCGAGCAGGCCGCCGGCTTTACGCAGCGCCATCGACACGATCATCGGCTTGGCCATGGACGCGCTCTGGCTGGCGTAGTCGCCGCGGAAGCTGTAGGTCTTCGCGCTGCGCAGATCGGTGATCGCCACCCCAAACTTGTCGCTGCCGGCCGAGATGGTCTTCAGCACCTGGTCGAGCTGATCCTTGATCGGCCCGGTGGGGGAGACACTCGGCTGCGGAATGCTCGGGTTCGCCGAGCACGCCGCCAGGCTGGTGGCCGCCAGCCCGCCCACGATGACAGCAGAAGTAGCCAGCAGTGAGCGGCGGGAGATGCCAGCGTTCATCGGATTCGTCCTCATCTGTTCGGGGCCATCGCCATCATGCCAGCTTGCTCCCAAGGCTCCGTCGGATGCGCGGCAGCGTGGTCGTCCGGAGGAGCTCGCGTGCCGCCAAGCGAACCACGGCGCAAGCCCGCTCGTCCGCCGGGTCGAGGAGCGGGGACGGTCGAGCCGCCTCCGCGAAAAAGGTGAAGCCCAACAAGCCGAAGGTGAGTCCGGTGACGCCACAGCCGGTGAAGCGCAAGCCGACGCCCGCCCGCACAAGCGTCGGCCACCCAAGAAGGAGCCGATCAGCCCGGCGCCGGATCCTGCGCCGTCGACGTTTGTCGACGGTTCGGATGGTGAATCGGATTCGGGCTCGGCCCCCTCGAACCCCTGGGCCGACTTCGGGCACCAAGGCATCGGCGGCTTGCTTCAGAACGCCATGACCGGCTCCAACGGCTGGCTCTCTGGCGGAGGCGGAGGCGGAGGCCGCAGTGGTGGTCGCGGTGGTGGTAGCTACAGCGGCGGAGGAGCCGGTGGTGGCTATGGTGGGGATTGGTGGGGATCCGGTGTCAAGTGGATCCGCAAGGTCTTGAGGATCGACGCGCCCGACGCGCCGGCTGTGAAGACGCTACCGGCAGTCGGCCCCCGAGTCGATGCAGGGTTCCAATTCCCCGGCGCGGGTCGAAGTGGATCAGGGGTTAAGGACTTCGTCGGTCCGCCGAATTCCGTGGTAAGAATCGAGTTCTTCGGGGCGGATCTATGTGACAGATTCGCGGGGAAGGGTGATTCTCGACGTCACCTCCGATCGGGTAAAGACCGTGGTTCCCGGGTAAGGCTTCACGAAGGGGTCAAAAGTGGACCCGACTCCGGAGCAGATCGCCTGGATTAAGGAATTGTGGGGATGATGTTAGAGAATGACGTTCTGAAGATCTCGGTCGGGGGATTGATTGCGAATTTTCGCGGAGCGCTCGAGGCGATGGTTCCGTTTGCTGAGTCGTTGAAGATGGATTGGCGCGACGGGCAGCAGCATCGAGATTGGGAGTCGCTCGCGGAGGCAATTTTCGATGCGATGGTGCGGGGGCCCATCGGTGCCGACCAGGGAATCGTGATCCAGGAGTGCAAGCTAGCCCGCTACGACATCGACCACGACAGCTATGCAGACCTCAGTTGGGTTGAGGTGAGCGCAGGCGGGTCGGTAGGCCCGTTCGTGAGGTTATATTCGGTGAGTGAGCCATTTGATAGCGCGGAGATTGCCGTCCTTGATCCTGAAATGAGGCGTGTCGAGGCGAAGGTGTTTCCGCTGAATAGCTGCCAGTTCGCCTACCGACGCAATGTGCCCGGTAGGGGGATGAGTCGAGTGGAGTTCATTAGTGCAGTTGAGTAGCCCGCGTCTGACGCCTCCTCGGAGGCGCTCCCGACTGCCGGGGGCTGACCCGATGGCTATGGCGTGACGCAGGAAAGAACATCCAGAGAGGACCTCCTTGTTGGCGGCCTGGATGACTGGGTCGACGCTGCCTGGGCTATGCAATCGGCACGATTGGCGGGTGCTTCCGACGGCGTCGTTCTCAGGGACGCAACTCTCACTCTCATCGAGGAGGTGCTGCGCGAAGGACTCATGGTCGCGGGAGACGTCACTGGAGGTGCTCATGTGCCCTGGCCGGTCAGCCCCCAGGAGGCTGCGGATCGGATCAGGCGAGACTGGCTGGCCGAATGGAGCGATGAGGTGCCGACGCCGGGCGCCGTCGTGTGGTTGTGCAACACCACAAAGGGCGACGACCTTGCACGATCAGTGCTGATTGCTGAATCGCGCGCCTGAGGGATTCGCCGAACCGGCTAGTTCTGGACGTGTTCGGAGGCGACAATCCGGGCAAGGGTGTCGCTGGTGGGCTCACCTTCGACGACCACGGACGAGCCTCCGCCCAAGATGGGCGCGATCACGGCATCGGCCAGGGTCTGCCACGCCGTCAGGGGTCGGACGAGCGCGCGTCCGTCCTGCGGGGGCACGGCGAGCTGGTCGTGGTGGCGGGGGCCGTCGTCGTCGCCCCAGGCGTCGGCGTCCAGCTCGATCGGCAGGATCAGGGGCGCGTCCGGTTGGCCGAGGGCGGCACTGGTGAAGTCCTCCACACCGGCCGGCAGGTCGCGCAGACCCAGCCCGAGCGGGTGCAGCGAACAGGCGAAGGTGACCGAGGTGGGAACCGCGACGGGGGTGTGGGGTCCGATCACGGTGACCGCACCTTGCCCGGTGAGGGTGTAGCAGCCTCCGGCCTGCCAGGTGGCCAGCGGCCAGATCAGGCTCATCCAGTTGCCGGGGTGCTCGCGGCTCACCGGACCGGCCACGACCAGGTCGTCCAGCTCAAGACTCAGCAGCAGGTTGGCGGTCTTGTCGACCCAGTTGGTGAAGCTGCGCACGCTCAACTCGGTGCGGGCGCCGTCGGGTCCGTACCAGGTGAGCAGCGGCGCGCTGCCGCGACGCCGGGCGGCCTGATGGAGGGCGGTCACGATCGGGTTGGTCACCGCAGCATCCTAGGTATACCTGGGTTCCTGGGGTGGTGCCCTAGGCTCAAGGCGTGCGTTATGTAGTGATCATGGCAGGGGGCTCCGGGACTCGGTTGTGGCCGTTGTCGCGGCAGGGCATGCCCAAACAACTGTTGGCCCTGGTGGACGGCAAGAGCCTGCTGCGGCTGGCTTTCGAACGTTCGCTGGCTTCGGTGCCGGCCGAGCAGATTCTGGTGGTCACCGGTGCGGCCTACGCCGACGCCGTGGCCGCGCAACTGCCCGAGCTGCCCGCGTCCAACATCATGGGCGAGCCGGTCGGGCGAGATTCACTCAACGCGGTGGCCTGGCCCGCAGCGGTGTTGGCCGCTCGCGATCCCGAGGCGGTGATCGCCCAAGTCACGGCCGATCACCTGATCGAGCCGCTGGCCGAGTTCGCCGCCCGCTTGGAGACCGCCTTCACCATCGCCGAGGCTGACCCGTCCGCGCTGGTGACCCTCGGCGTGGTGCCCACCACGCCGCACACCGGCTACGGCTACCTGCATCGCGGCGAGGCTCTGGACGGCTACCCCGGCGCCTACCGGGTGGCCGAGTTCGCCGAGAAGCCCGCTCTGGAAGTGGCCCAGGAGTACCTGGCGTCGGGGGAGTACTGGTGGAACGCCGGCATGTTCGTCTGGCGGGCCGAGACCTTGCTGGAGCAACTGCGGCTGCTGCTGCCGGCGACCCACGCCGCGATTCGCGATCTCGCCGCGCACCCCGAGCGGTTGGGTGAGATCTTCCCGACCCTGTTCAAGACGTCGGTCGATTACGCGGTGATGGAGCCGGTCTCGACCGGCCAAGGCAGTGCGCATGTGGTCGCCGTCGCCTTGGACATCACCTGGCGCGACATCGGCGGCTACGCCAGCCTGGCCGAGATCCTCACCCCCGATGGTGCCGGCAACGCCACGGCCGGACGGACGGTCACCCTCGACGCCGGTGACAACGTGGTGTTCAACGCTGATTCCGATGCGGTGGTCGCCCTGCTGGGTGTGCGCGACCTGATCGTCGTCCGCACGCCGGCGGCGACGCTGGTGGCCAACGTGGCCGACGCCGAACGGATCAAGCAACTGGTGGCTGAGGTCGCCGAGGTGGCCGGTCCGGACTTCGCCTGAGGTTCGTCCTGGTTGGGTCGGGACGATAGCCTGAGCACACCCCCGACGAGGAAAGCGAAGCATGATCGAGAATCTGAAACGGTTCCGCGAGCCGCTGGCATGGCTGGCGATCGCGCTGACGCTGTTGGGGATCGGTCTGACCGCCTGGCGGCTGGTCACGGCCCTGCAGGAAGGCGCGGTGACCGCGGCCTTCCAGGACGTGGGTGGCGGCTGGCTGAACACCCCGCTGGCCTTGGTGGTCGTCGTGATCGTGCTCAGTTGCTCCCTGGTCGCCCCCGCCGTGCGCCGCGCACTGTTGCTGACCAGAATCGCTGCCGGGGTGTTGGCTGCTGGGGTGGTGCTGACGCTGGCCAGCGTGCTGATGGGCATGTGGGCATCGTTCGGTGCGACCGTGCTGCTCGACCTGCTCGGCGGCCTGCTGGACGCGGCGTTCAAGGCGTTGCTGGCGGCCACCTTGTGGATCTTCCTGCGCGGAGTGAAGGCCGGACGCATCGAGACTGCGCCCAGGACCGTCCCGATGCCGCAACTGCCCGTCGAGACGGCGGAATCATCCGAGCCGGAG
>CAZLJN010000103.1:0-8000 GCA_964559815.1 uncultured Propionibacteriaceae bacterium | reverse complement strand
GACCCTGCTGGCCGGCATCGGCACCTTCTGGGCGGCCGAGGCGCTGTTCGTCCGGCGGCTCGACCCGTGGCGTCCGGCCCATGAGTTGTCCCTCGATCAGCTCACGGCGCTGGTGGGGTGGACGCGGCGCACCATGCGGGCGAGTCTGGCCAACCCGGTGCAGAGCAGCACCGGGCTGACTGCGCCGGGGCGCGCCAGCTACGTCCACGGCCGTCATCGTCAGGCGTGTCGGCGCTGCGGCACCCCGATCGCCGTAGCCCCGATCGGGCCACCCGCCAGGGAACGTCCGCTGTTCCACTGCCCGCACTGTCAGGGTGTAAGTCGCGACTGAATCGTTACCAAGTTGTTCACCGTCTGGGCGGTCGGGAACCCTTGCCACCACGAGGACAGGGTGCCTAGAGTCCGAAGAGTCGACGACGACACAGTCCAGCCCCACCCCCTCACCCTCAAAGGACCACCCCTCAATGAAACGCACCTTTACGGTCGCTGTGGCGACCCTCGCCTTGGCCTTGCCAGGCTTCGTACTCAGCACTCCCACAGCCCACGCCGCCCCCGGCGATCACGTCGTGATCAATGAGGCTTACGTCCGGGGTGGGAGCACCGGCGCGACCTACAAGAACAAGTACGTCGAGTTGTACAACCCGACCGATGCTGCCGTCTCGTTGGCCGGCTGGTCGCTGCAGTACCGCTCAGCCACCGGCACCGGCAATGCCAGCAACGTCGTGCCGCTGACCGGAAGCATCCCGGCCAAGGGCTACTACCTGATCGCGGGCGACACGAACGGCGCGATCGGCGCCGACTGGACCACCTCGGTCGCCCCGGACGCCAGCACCGGCGCGTCATGGTCGGGTTCGTCCGGCACGCTGATCCTGGCCGACGTCACCACCGCGCAGGCCCCGACGCCCGGCTCGGTGGTTTCCGACACCGACGACATCGTCGACCTGCTGGGCTACGGGACGTCGAACACTTTCGAAACCACCCGCGGTTGCACGCCGGCGGTCGCTGCCGCATGCGCCCGCACCAATGGCGCAGACACCGACGTCAACGTCAACGACTTCACTCTGCAAGGCACCTTCGCCCCCACCAACTCCCAGGGCGTCACCTATGGCGAGGTGACCCCGCCGCCCCCGCCGCCGCCGGTCGAGAACAACAAGACGATCGCCGAGATCCAGGGCAACGGCGCCGACAGCCCGCTGGTCGGTCAGACCGTGACCACCACCGGCTTCGTCACCGCCCGCTACAACACCGGTGGCTTCAGCGGCTATGTGATCCAGACCGCCGGTACCGGAGCAACTGTGGACGACACCTCTGATGGCCTGTTCGTCTACTCCAGCGCGACCGCGAGCGCGGTGGCCCTCGGCGACTTCGTCAAGGTGACCGGTGCGGTCAGTGAGTTCAAGGGACTCACCGAACTCACCGTGACCAGCGGCAACATGTCCAAGCCGGACGCCACCGGGCTGGTCCCGCCGGTCGCGGCGAAGGTGTCCTGGCCGGCCACCGATGCCGGGCGCGAGGCGCTGGAGTCGATGCTGATCGCACCGCAGGGCGACTTCACCGTCACCGACACCTACGACACCAACTACTACGCCTCGATCGGGCTGGCCGCGGGCACGGAGCCGTTGCTGATCCCCACCGAGGTCGGACGTCCGGGGTCGGCGGCCTACAACCAGGCCATCGCCGACAATGCCGCTCACGCGGTCACCCTCGACGACGGCTCCTCGATTAACTTCAACAGCCAGGCCAACAAGGCGATCCCGCTGCCGTACCTGTCGCTGGACAAGCCGGTGCGCGTGGGTGCGGCGGTGACCTTCACCGCTCCGGTGATCGTCGACTACCGCAACTCGCTGTGGAACTTCCAGCCCACCCAGCAGTTGACCACCGCGAACGCCGACACCGTCCAGCCGGCCACCTTCGCCAACACCCGCACCGCCGCACCCGCCGACGTCCACGGGCGGCTGAAGATCGCCAGCTTCAACGTGTTGAACTACTTCACCACCACCGGAGCGGACGCCGTGGCTGCGGGCGCGACCTGCAGCTTCTACAACGACCGTGATGGCAACCACATCACGGTGAACACCTGCGACGACCCGGGCGTGCGTGGTGCGGCCGATGCGGCCAACCTGGCTCGCCAGCAGGCCAAGATCGTGGCCGCCATCAACGCTCTCGACGCCGATGTGGTTTCGCTGGAGGAGATCGAGAACGCCACCATCGCCGGCAAGCCGCGCGACGCAGCGGTGGCCGCGCTCGTCGATGCACTGAACGCAGCCGCCGGTTCGACCCGGTGGGCGTACGTGCCCAGCCCGGCCGTCGTCCCGGCCGGTGAGGACGTGATCCGCACCGCGTTCATCTACAACCCGAACGCGGTCTCGCTGGTCGGCGATTCGGTGATCTCGGCCGATCCGGGCTTCGACAACGCCCGTCCGTCGCTGGCCCAAGGCTTCGCGCCGACCGGTGAGCCGGGTCATGCGTTCGTGGCGATCGTGAACCACTTCAAGTCGAAGGGCTGCCCGTCCCCGGCGCTTCCGGTCGGAGATCCCAATGCCGACAGCGGTGATGGCCAGGGTTGCTGGAACGCGTCCCGGGTGGCTCAGGCAACCGCGCTGGTCGCGCTGGCCGATGCCGAGAAGGCGGCGCTGGGCACCGATCGGGTGTTCCTGACCGGTGACTTCAACTCCTACACCCAGGAGGACCCGATGCAGGTGCTGTACGCGGCCGGCTATGTCGATCAGGGCAGCAAGACCGGCAAGTACACCTACTCCTTCGACAGCCAGTCCGGCTCCCTGGATCACATCCTCGCCTCGACAGCGGCGGAGAAGATCGTCTCCGGCGCCGACATCTGGAACATCAACTCCGGTGAGTCGATCGCGCTGGAGTACAGCCGGTTCAACTACAACGCGACCGACTTCTACGACGCATCGCCGTTCCGTTCCAGCGACCACGATCCGGAAATCGTGGGCTTCTCGCCCTCGACCACGGCCCTCACGCTGAGCACCGATTCGGTGCGCTACGGCCACGCGGTGACCGCGACGGCGACGGTCACCGGCCCGAAGACCGGCACCGTCCGCTTCAGTGTGGACGGCGACGTCACCGATGTGGCGCTGGTGGACGGCGTAGCCACCCTCACGTTGTCGAACAAGCTCGCCGTCGGCGACCACCAGGCGAAGGCCGGCTACCTGATCGAATCGACCGGTCCGGTGGCCTACTCCGATGTGGCCACCTTCAGCGTGACCAAGGCCACGGTGAAGCCGATCCACAAGCAGGAATGGCGGATCGCCTCGGCGTCCAAGCCGCTGACCTTCACCGTCGAGACCGCACCGCTGGGTGACGGCGTCTGGGCCACCGGCACGCTGAAGACCTACGTCCGCGGCAAGGTGGTGGCCACCACGGCGCTGACCGCCGCCGATCAGGGCAAGGTGCAGATCACCCTGTCGGCCAAGACGCTGAAGCCGTACCGCCACGGGCTGGTGACCATCGTCACCAAGCTCACCGCGTCCGACACCACCGAGCGCGCCACGCTCAAGGTGCTGCACACCATCCTGCGCTGACCCACGACGGGCGTCCCGGCTTTGCGGAATCGGGACGCCCGCCCTCCAACTGTGCGAATTTCGTCGTCAGGAGGACCACTGAATCGTTACCAACCTGACCCCAAAAGGCCATAGCTGCCGCCACTCAACCCCAGTAGCGTGTCGGCCACTGGACGGCCATCAGCCCACCTGTCGAGCACCTATCGAAACCCGGTAGGTCGGCGCGAAAGCGCCACCTTCTCACCCTAGGAGAACCGCAGTGATCCCCATCCCTCAGCGCAGGCTACGGAGCCTGCTGGTCGGCACCGTCGGTGCTGCCCTCATCGCGTCGCCTCTGGCCATCGCTCCTGCTCAGGCCGCACCTGACGAGACCACGATCGCGTTGCTGAACTTCAACGACTTCCACGGTCGCATCGACACCAACACCACCAAGTTCGCCACCACCATCGAGGCCGAGCGCGCCACCTATGGCGACGCCAACACCCTGCTGCTGAGCGCCGGCGACAACATCGGCGCGTCGCTGTTCGCCTCGGCTACCCAGGCTGATCAGCCCACGATCGACGTGCTCAACGCCCTCGACCTGAAGGTCTCCGCCGTGGGTAACCACGAGTTCGACAAGGGCTTCGCCGACCTCACCGGTCGAGTGATCAACGGCGGCACCAACGCCAAATGGGACTACCTCGGTGCCAACGTGTACCTCAAGGGCACCACCACCCCCGCGCTGCCGGAGTACTCGATCCAGACCGTCGGCGGCGTCAAGGTCGGCGTGATCGGCGTGGTCACCCAGGAGGCGCCCACGCTCGTGTCGCCGGCCGGCGTGAGCACCCTCGACTTCGGCGATGAGGTCGCCGCGATCAACCGTGTCGCCAATCAGCTCAAGGACGGCAATGCCGCCAACGGCGAAGCCGACGTCGTGGTCGCCGAGATCCACGACGGCGCCACGGTGAGCGCCCCGAGCACACTCGACGATGCCAAGGCCGCCACCAGCACCTTCGCCGCCATCGTCAACAACACCAGCGCGAACGTCAGCGTGATCTTCAACGGTCACACGCACATGACCTACGCCTGGACCGACCCGACCCACAGCAATCGTCCGATCGTCCAGGCAGCCTCCTACGGCACCAACCTCGGTGAAGTGGTCCTCACGGTCGACAACACCAGCAAGCTCGTCACTGGTGCCACCGCCTCGGTGCTCACCCGCGCTGCGTCCGTCAACCTGACCTACCCCCGCGTGGCGGCGGTCGACTCGATCGTTACGAGCGCCCTCAGCTATGCGGCTACCGTCGGCAACCAACCGATCGGCGAGATCAGCGCCGACATCACCACCGCCTTCACCGGCGGCTCCTACGTCGGGGGGGTCTGGACAGCCACCACCCGCGATGACCGAACCAAGGAGTCGACGATGGGCACCTTGGTGGCCAACGCCCTTCTGTCGACCCTCTCCGATACCGACCGGGGTGGAGCAGAAATTGGCATCACCAACCCCGGCGGCCTGCGTGCAGAACTGCGCTACGCCAAGTCGGGGGCCGAAGCCACCGACGGCATCGTCACCTACGCCGAAGCCAACTCCGTCCTGCCGTTCGTGAACAACCTGTGGACCATCACCCTCACCGGGGCGCAGCTGAAGCAGGTTCTGGAAGAGCAGTGGCAGCCGACCGCGGGCAAGTATCTGGCACTCGGCCTGTCGAGCAATGTCAGCTACACCTATGTCGCTACCGGTGATCGGGGCAGCCACATCACGAGTGTGTGGGTCAACGGCAAGAAGATGTCCGACACCGACACGGTTCGCGTGGGCACGTTCAGCTTCCTGGCCACCGGTGGGGACAACTTCACCACCTTCAAGGCCGGCACCAATGCCAAGGACACCGGCTTGGTCGATTACGAAGCCTGGATCGCCTACCTGACCGCCCACAAGCCGACCTCGCCGAGCTACGCCAAGCCGGGTGTTGCCGTCGTGGCCGCGAGCACCGCGAAGGTCGGCGAGTCCTACACCGTTGACGTCTCCGACCTGAACCTGACCTCGCTGGGTTCCCCGGAGAACACCTCGCTCGAGGTGCGCGTCGGCGACACCCTGGTCACCACCGTTCCGGTCTCCGGCGGTGCGGCCAGCGCCACCTTCACGATGCCGTCCACCGAGGCCGTCACCTTGACCGCACTGCCGTCGAACACGGTGGTGCGGGTGCCGGTGACCACCACCCCGCTGGCCACGTCCACCACGCTGACGGTGAACAAGACCAAGGTGCCCTTCGGTACGGCGATCACCGCTACCGCGACGGTCACCGGGACGACCTCGGGCACGGTGTCGTTCGCCGTGGCCGGCAAGACCGTCACCGCAGCCCTGGTGAACGGGGTGGCCACCGCCACCCTGCCGAACGACATCCCGGTCGGCACCCAGCAGGTGGTGGCCAGCTTCGTGGCCGACACGGTGGCTGCAGCCAGCAGCTCCGCACCGGTGACGATCAAGGTCGTCAAAGCCAAGGTGCAGGTGATCAATAAGGCCCAGGTGTCCATCACCAGCGCCAAGAAGCCCTTCACCTTCACGGTGAAGACCAAGGCTCTCGGCAACGGCGTGTGGGCCACGGGCACCCTGAAGACCTACCTGCACGGCAAGTTGGTCGCCACCACCACGCTGACCCAGGCTGATCAGGGCACCAAGAAGATCACCATCAATGCGGCCTACCTCAAGCGGTACGGACGCGGCGCTTGGCTGACCGCTCACACCACGCTGACCAAGTCGTCGACCAACCACGACGCCATGGTCAAGCTGATCCGCCTGATTCTGGTCTAGGCAACCCAGCTGCGCGCACCGTCCGATTCGTCGGGCGGTGCGCGTGGCATGTCCAGGCAAGCTCGGTAGGGTCAGGACATGCCGACCGGACTCCGCACCGCTTTCCGATGGGTGAAGGCCAACCCCTCCGCGGTTCTCCTCGTCGCCCAGCTGCTGGGCATCATCCTGTACGCCTTCATCGACGAGGCCGGCGTCCGCTCGGTCGGACGGCTGGTCGTCAGCCTCTTCGGCATGGTCGTGGTGGCGCTGGCGCTGGCCGTCCTGCGGGAGTCGCCGATCTACACCTGGCTGGGTGTGCTCATCGGCATCCCTGCGGTGATCGTCACCTTCGTGGAGTGGAGCACCGCCGATGCGGCATGGAGCCTGACCTCCAACCTGCTGCATGTCGCCTTCTACGCCTACACACTCGTCGGCCTGCTCAGCTACATGTTCGCCGACGACCAGGTCTCCACCGACGAGCTGTGGGCGATCGGCGCCACCTTCACCGTCGCCGTCTGGCTGTGGGCGTACGCCTACGCCAGCGTCCAACTGGCGGCGCCCGGCTCGTTCACCGCGGCGACCGACCCGGCAGCGCCGCGGACCTGGCTGGAGTTGCTGTTCCTTTCGACGACCACGATGACCAGCACCGGCTTGTCGGACGTGGTGCCGATCAAACCACTGGCCCGTTCGGTGGTGATGATCCAGCAGATTGCGGGGATGCTGTACCTGGCTGTGGTGGTGGCTCGTATCGTGGGTATGACGCTGAATCGATCCCGGAGGCAGTCATGAAAGAACTCACCGACAAGGTCAGTTGGCTCACCGACGCGGTCGGAGCGAACTGCTACTGGATCGACCTCGGCTCCGATCAGGTGGCCATCGTCGATCCGGGGACGTCGCTCGGACTGAATCGGGTCGCCCGGGAACTGCGCCGGGCTGGACGCTCGCCCTACGAGGTGACCGAGATCCTGCTCACCCACCACGATGTCGACCATGCTCAGGTGGCCGCCGAGTGGCAGCGGCGCACCGGGGCGCGGGTGTGGCTGGGCGCTGCCGACGCGGCGATCCTGACCGGTGCGGCCCGTCCGGTGAGCCCGCGGCGGCAGTTCACCAGCAGGATCGGCACTCCGGAGCTACCCGGACGACTCCAGCTACTGGCCGGCGACGACGAGATCCTGCCCGGCCTGACGGCGTTGCAGACCACGGGCCACACCCCTGGTCATCACTCGTTCCGCTTCGACGGCGTCCTGTTCGCCGGCGATGCCGCCCGCTGCGCCGAAGGCCGGCTGATCCCGATGCTCACCTTCTTCGACGACGACCCGCGCAAGGCGAACGCGTCTCTGTCGCGGCTGCGCGCCCTGGACGTCGACTGGTACGCCTGCGGTCATTCCGACCCCGCCCGCAAGCTCTGATCCTGGGACACCCGCGGCCCGGGCCGCCCCACGAGTCCATTGCGCTCGCGCAGGCTGAGCGCGCGCCCCGCGGCTCCTGCGCGCGGCATCAGTAACTGAGGAACCCCGCTTGACGAAGCGGCATCTTTTTAGCAATGCTTGCGTTGCATATTGAAGTTAGGGAAGCCTAACCTAAGCGAACGGATGCTGATGTTCCTCGCCTCCTTCCTGATCGGGCTGCGTGAAGGCCTCGAAGCCGCACTGATCGTGGGCATCCTGGTGGCCTACGTTCACAAGCGCGGACGCGCCGACGTCCTGGGG
>CAZLJN010000102.1:0-8005 GCA_964559815.1 uncultured Propionibacteriaceae bacterium | reverse complement strand
TCGCGCTGCAGCGCGATCGTCCCGCTCACGGTCTGCCAGACCAGTTCGCGGCACAGCGCGCGGTCGTAGCCGTTGCGGTCGGCCACGGCATCGGCCCAGGCCTCCATCGTTCGGGCATAGAGGGCCGGTCCGTTGCTGGCCAAGGCGCACAGGAAGTGCAGTTCGTCCGGGCTCACCTCGCGCACCTGTCCGCAGGCAGCCAGCGGGGTCAGTGCGGCCCGGCGCTGCTCCGCGGACGGCTGCCCCACCCAGGTGAGCAGCGTCACCCCTTGCCCGGTCGACAGATTGACGTTGGGGTAGGTCTCGGCCCACACCGGGACGAAGTCGCCCAGCGCCGCGTTCGTGGTGCTGGCCACCACCAGCGGCTGCCGTTGGGCCACCACCTCGGCGTTGTCGGCCAACACCTGACGGGCCGCCGCAGCGGTCATCCACAAGAAGACCACCTCGCAGCGCTCGAAGGCCGCGGCTGCCGAATCGACCAACTCCACCCCGGGAGCATCGGCGATCACCGCGCGCGCGGTGGCGGCGTTGCGGCTGAAGGCGACCACGTCCGGCACCCCGGCTCGACTCAGCCCACGCGCCAATGAGCCGCCCAAGCGGCCGAGTCCGATGATTCCGATAGCCATGGGCCGGAGTCTAGGACGCCGGACTCTGAAGCTGCCTTCACGCTCGGCGATAAAGAAATGCCTCCACCCCTCGCCCCGGAAACCCGGCGGGTCGAGAATGGCGGCATGCGGACCCCCCATTACGCCGCCGTCGCCGCCGTCGCCGCGCTCGCTCTGCTGACCATGCCGTCGGCCCCCGCCGCCGCCACCCCGATCACCCCGGACGGGCCGAGGGTCGGCATTCTGCTGCCCGCGAAGGCCACCAAGATCTCCCTCAGCGTGGACGTCGCCGCGAACCAGCACCCGATCAGTCCCCTGATCTACGGGGTCAACTACGCCTCCCAGACCGCCGGACTGAGCACGCAGTTCACCGTGCCGATCGACCGCTGGGGCGGCAACTCGACCTCGCGCTACAACTACCTCAACGACACCTACAACACCGGGCAGGACTGGTACTACGAAAACATCGTGGCCGGGCCGGGCGAGCGGCTCACCGACGTCGTCGACACCGATCGCGCCCACCACTCGGCCAGCCTGGTGACCGTGCCGATGATCGGATGGGTGGCCAAGGACTCCCCCAGCACACACCCGTTCACCTGTTCGTATCCGAAGGCGAGCTTCCCCCACCAGAACGACTTCGACTACTGGGATCCCGACTGCGGCAACGGCCTGAACGGCAGCACCGAACTCACCGCCGACCCCAGCACCACCTCGGTCGCGGCCGACGCCGCCTTCAGCGGAGCGATGGTCTCCTCACTGGTCTCCCGGTACGGCACCGCGGCCAACGGCGGTGTCGAGTTCTACGCCCTCGACAACGAGCCGGTGCTGTGGAACTCCACTCACCGCGACGTCCACCCCGATCCGCTGATCGCCGACGAGCTGTGGACGAAGTCGCACGCCACTGCGACCGCGGTCAAGAACGCCGACCCGTCGGCCGCCGTGGTCGGCCCGTCCGACTGGGGCTGGTGCGCCTACTACTTCTCCGCCGCCGACGACTGCGGACAGTCCACCGCCGACCGGGACGCCCATGGCGGCCTGCCGCTTGGCGCGTGGTACCTGCAGCAGTTCGCCGCTGCACAGGCCGGCGGCAGCCCGCGCCTGCTGGACTACTTCGACGAGCATTTCTATCCCCAAGCCAACGGCGTCGCCCTGAACACGGCCGGCAGCTCAGCCACCAAAGCCCTGCGACTGCGCTCCACCCGCGCCCTGTGGGATCCCAGCTATGTCGACGAGTCGTGGATCAGCGAAGCCAACGGTGGCCAGCCGCTGGCCTGGATCCGCACCATGAAGGCGTGGACGGCGCAGTACTACCCGGGCACCAAGACCGCGATCACCGAGTACAACTTCGGCGGCCTGGAGTCGATGAACGGAGCGCTGACGCAGGCGGACGTCCTGGGCATCTTCGGACGCGAAGGCCTCGACCTGGCCACCTTGTGGGGCCCGGGAAAGGCGAGCCAGCCATGGGCTTACGCCTTCAAGATCTACCGCAACTACGACGGCCGCGGTGCCGCCTTCGGCAGCACCTCGGTGAAGGCCTCCACCAGCAACCAGGGCAAGCTGGCGATCTATGCCGCCACCAAGACCAACGGCACCGTGACCGTGATGGTGATCAACAAGACCGGCTCCACGATCTCCTCGACGCTGAGCCTGAAGCACTTCTCGCCGAAGTCGAAGGCGACGGTGTACCGCTACTCCTCGGCCAGCAAGACCAAGATCGTGAAGAAGTCGTCGCTGAAGGTGAAGTCGAAGAAGATCAAGGCCGCCTACCCCGGCTCATCGATCACCCTGCTGGTGATCGGCCGGCACTGACGACGCGGCGCTCGGGACGCCCGGAGCACCGGCCGTCAGTCGCTCCCGGTCGCGACGATTGCGCTGGATCGCCACCCCGCCACGGATCAGCCCCGCCACGGTGAATCCGACGACGAGGACCCCGATCAGGACGAAGGCCGCCGGCATCACCAGGAAGAGCCACCGCTCGGGACCCATTGCGGACGTGTTCGGCCACACGACCCCATAGACCATCAGCGCCATGCCGCCGCTGATGCTCAGCCAGATCAGTCCCCACACCCCGACGAAGGCCGTCTTGATCAGATCCGCCCCCGTCGCCTCCGGACGCAAACCGGTCACCGATCCCGCGTAGCCGGTGGCCGCGGTGGTGGCGTACTGGTCGTAGACGTGGTCGGGGATCAGGCTGACGAATCCGGACAGCCAGGACGCGGTGGCGCCCACGCCGTCAGGAATCTGCGGACCGCGTCCGAAGAAGATCACGTGGTTGCCTTCGATCCGCAATCCCCAGCCCGCAAACGGGCAGGACATCAGGTACTCCATCATTCGGGGATGGACCACGGCGTAGGCGTAGCGATCGTTGTCCGAGCTCACCATGAACAACTCGTTGAAGGCCGCCGACTCGAAAGTGATGTCACCGGCTCCCAGGGGGTTGCTCAGCTGGTTCTCCCAGTTCTGCGGCAGCATCCACAGCAGCGGCAGCGCGGATTTCAGCGGCATCGTCACCACCGGATAGCGGTAGGTGGTCGAGTGCTCGCCGGATTGGGACGTCCAGGAGTACTCGAAGGCGGTGAACGGCAGCCCGTTGATCAGCCCCGAGAAGACGTCGGTGACGTTCCCCCCGCCGGCGAAGGGAGGACCCGACCACCGCGTGACCAGTTCGGGCGCGACCGCACGGTAGGACCAGCCTCGCTGTGTCGCCCACGCCGAGAGTCGCTGCGTCTGTGCCTGACGCTGCTGGTTGGCCCACACCATCAGCACGCCGAATCCCACAAAGACGAGGAACACCCAAAGGAACGGGGTTACATCGACGTGCATCGCACCACCTCTGACTGGGCCTCACCCCGACGTTAGCGCGACGACCGTCCGGTCAGCCGCAGGCTGCCCTAGGTCGACGCACGGGCGCGGCGTAGCATGAACAAAACGCCGTCAGCGGCAATCGTCGACTTCCAGGGAGTCCGCCCCATGAATCACGCCACCTCCGCGGTTCGCTTCACGATCGCCGTCGCGTCCATCGCGCTGGCGATCAGCAGTCTCGGCTGGCTGCCCGCCACCGCCGCGAATGCCGCCCCGGCGAGCCCGCAGATCGGCGCGATCGGCGCCCTACCGATGGTGAAGAAGGTCAAGACCAAGATCACCAAGCAGCCGAAGTCGGCAACCATCGGACGCTACGGCACCCGGACCAGCACCACCTTCTCGGTGAAGGCCAAGGGCACCAAGCTGCACTACACCTGGCAGTACCAGGCCGGTGCCGGTGCCGAGTGGGTGAAGATCCCCGGGGCCACCAAGAAGTCCTTCACGGCCAAGGCATCCAGTTGGGCCACGGGCACCAGCTTCCGCGTTCGGGTGAAGGGCAAGAAGGGCACCGTGACCTCGAAGGCGGCTTCCCTGACCGTCCTGTACCCGACCAGCACCCCGGCGGCGGACGCCATGGGGCAGTTCGGTTGGACCGGGATCACCCAGGGCGTCGACCTGTCGGCCTGGCAGTACGGCATCTCGATGCCGACGGTCACCAGCTGGGTGGGCGCCGACGGCTTCGTGATGCTGCGCAACGCCAGCGGTTCGCGTCCGGCCAACACCGCCTACACCGACCTGTGTACCGGGGCGAACACCTCCAGCGGCGCCGTCCCGGTGACCAAGGACTGCGCCTACGCCGGCCTGGCCGATGCCGCCGCCGGGCGACGCCTGGGCCACTACTGGTTCAACGGCTGGATCGCGGCGATGGACACCACCGCCAGCCAGGCCTTCGCCAAGGGCTACACCCCCGAGCAGTCGGCCACCCAGTTCGTCGCGTGGCTGCTGGCCGACGGCAACTACACCACCAGCAGCACCGACCCGCTGGTGTTGGACATCGAAAACGGCAGCGCCTGGACCAAGACCATCGACGGCAAGAAGAAGACCCTCACTCTGCGAGCGTGGAAGCCGTCGGAGGCGCTGGTGTTCCTGAACGCGGTGCGCCAGCAGCTCACCAGCCAGGGCTACCACGCCAACCTGTACGTCTACATGGGCGCCAACAATGCCTCGTCGAAGAAGAGCGACGGCAGCTATGTGTGGCGCGATGTGGCCGCGATCACCCGGCTGTGGGTGGCCTCGTGGGGCACCGACAACGGACGCATCCCGAGCGCCGCCCCGAAGACTGGCCCGTGGTCGACCTGGTCGATCTGGCAGTACACCGCGAACGCTCGGATCGCCGGCTCGGGAATGGGCGGCCTGGACGCCGACATCGCCCGGGCCGACGCCTGGACGCCGAAGTCCTAGGACGAGGCCAGACGCTCCTCGACCCGGCGCACCTTGCCGTCCAGTTCGCCGACGTGGCCGGGGCGGATGTCAGCCTTCAGCACCAGGCTGACCCGTCCGGCGTGAGCGCCGACGGCCTCGGTGGCCCGTTTGACCACGTCCATCACCTCGTCCCATTCGCCTTCGATGGTGGTGAACATCGCATCGGTGCGGTTCGGCAGGCCCGACTCCCGCACGATCCGGACGGCCTCAGCCACCGCATCGGCGACCGATTCTGAAGCGCCCAAGGGGGCGACGGAGAAAGCAACAAGCATCCATAAAGGATGCCTCCCGATTGCCCCCGGCGACAGCCGCTGGTTGAATCGCACCTCGGGGACATTCGCACATCGAGGGGAAAACGCGTGCGCTTGATCGGGGTGAGCCGCGGCATTTTGGCCGCGATTGTGGTGGCGGCAACGCTGAATGCGGTCACGGCCGCACCGTCGGAGGCGGCGGCGAAGCCGAAGGTCACCACGGTGTCACCGAAGACGGGTTCGACCAAGGGCGGCACCACCGTCACCATCACCGGCAGCGGCTTCGTGAAGGTGAAGAAGGTCACCGTCGGTGGCGTCAAAGCCACCAAGGTGAAGGTGCTCTCCAGCAAGAAGCTGCGCTTCCGCACCCCGGCGCACGCCGCCGGCAAGGTGACCATCACGATCACCACCGCCAAGGGCAAGGTCACCAAGAAGTCCGCCTTCACCTACAAGAAGCCGGCCGCTCCCGCACCCACTCCTCGTCCCGTCCCGCCGGCGATCAACACCCTGCCCCGGTCCGGGCCGATCACCGTCACCAGCGGCCAGACCATCACCGGACTCCACATCACCAGCACCACCGGGCCGTGCGTGAAGGTGGCCCCCGGAGCCTCCAATGTGAAGATCGCCGGCAACGAGATCGGCCCGTGCGGCAGCGGGGTCGATGATGTCGGCGTCCTGGTGCAAGCCAAGGCGACCCGGGTGACCATTTCGGCGAACACGATCCACAACGTGTCGTCGGGGGCGTTGATGGCCGACGCCTACAACCCGCTGGTGTTCAGCTACAACACCGTCTACGACGTCCGCGGGCCGTTCCCGCGCGGGCAGATGGTGCAGTACGCCGGAGTGTCCGGGAGCGCGGGTCAGTCGAAGGTCATCGGCAACGTCTCCGACAAGCAGCGGGCCACGATCAAGACCACTTACGAAGATCACATCAACTTGTACAAGACCTACGGCAGCCAGGCGTATCCGATCCTGATCGCCTGCAACAAGATCCGAGGCAGCGACACCGCCAACGACAAGACCACCGGAGAGGACACCTCGAACGGGTCGGGCATCACCGTCGGCGACAACAACGGCGCCTGGGTGAACATCCGCAACAACGTGGTCGTCTACACCCCCAACACCGGCATCGGTATCGCCGGCGGCGACCACATGACCATCGCCAACAACCTCATCTACAACCGCGGCACGGCGGCCGGCAGCATGACCCAAGAGGCGGTGACGGTCTTCCCCTATATGGGCTTCATGCCCACCAACGCCACCATCACCGGCAACCGGGGCACCTCGCGCGCCTGGAAGTACGGCAGCACCGGGCAGGTGGTGGACGGCTACTGGGCCGATCCGTCGGTGACCGGAGTGACGCTGTCGGGCAACAACTTCAACGACGGCACCCTGACCGACCAGATCTGGAACACCACACCGACCTGCCCCTAGCCGCGAGCAATTCGGCAGGTGAGCAATTGTCCTGCTCTGGTCTCATCTGGTGCGATCCAGCGCGCATCCAGGCGGCGGCGCGCGCTAGCGTAAAAAGGACGCCAACCCAGGAGGAACCCGCATGTCGCTGCTCGCCACCAAGATCAAGCCCTTCTCCGCGACGGCTTTCCGCGGCGGAGAGTTCATCGAGATCAGCGATGCCGACACCGCCGGCCAGTGGTCGGTCTTCTTCTTCTACCCCGCCGACTTCACCTTCGTCTGCCCGACCGAACTCGGCGACCTGCAGGACTTCTACGGCGAGCTGAAGGGCATGGGCGTCGAGGTGTACGCCGTCAGCGCCGACACCCACTTCGTCCACAAGGCCTGGCACGACACCTCCGATCAGGTCGGACGGATCGAGTACGCCATGATCGGCGACCCCACCGGCACCCTGATCGATAACTTCGACATCATGCGCCCCTCGGGCATGGCTGACCGCGGCACCTTCCTGGTCGACCCCGACGGCATCATTCAGCTGGTCGAAATCACCTCCGAGGGTGTGGGACGCAATGCCGCCGAGCTGGTGCGCAAGGTCCGCGCCGCTCAGTACGTCCGCACGAACCCCGACCAGGTGTGCCCGGCCAAGTGGGTCACCGGCGCGGCGACGCTGGCCCCGTCCATCGATTTGGTCGGCGCGATCTGACAAAAGGCGCTTCATTCGGCTAGAAATGGTCGAATGAAGCGCTCTTTGATTGCGGCAACGATCACCGCGGCGGTCCTGACGTCGGGATTCCTGGGATTTGAGACAGCCCGGTTCGTGACGGCCAGCCCCCAGCTGTCCACCGACGCCGAGGCCAAGCCGATGAGCGTCGTCCAGGTCGATCCCAGCTGGATCAAGTCCGGCACTCCGACGTTCACCCAGGTCGAGATCGCGACCTCGCCCGACGGACGCACCGTCAACGGCCTGTGGTCCTGCCAGGGCCCCACCACCTTCGAATGGCAGTTCGGCGTCGATGAGGTGGTCTACATCCTCGAGGGCGAAGTGAAGGTCAACTACCAGGGCCGCGATTTCGCCCTGCACCCCGGCGACACCGCCACCTTCCACGCCGGCACCCGCTCGGTCTGGAACGTGGAGACCTACGTGAAGAAGGCCTACACCCTGCACAACCCCGGCCCGCTGGGACGGTTGTGGCGGGACACCTTCCCCGCGCGCTGAGCCTGGTTTCGACGGGCTCAACCAGCACCTGTACGACCTTTCGGCTTCTGGTCTGGGCTGGGATCATTGACCACAGTCAGCCCCCCGACTGAAAGTCACGATGCCCGAATCACCGCAACGATCGATCGGCCGACGCACCCTGCTCGGTGCGGCCGGGATCGCCGCGCTCTCCGCCTGGAGCGGCTGCGCGGTCAGCCCGGCCCCGTCCTCGTCGACGCCACGCCGCCACCCCATCG
>CAZLJN010000101.1:0-8009 GCA_964559815.1 uncultured Propionibacteriaceae bacterium | reverse complement strand
TCGAGGACGAGTTCGGCCGGTCCATCAGGGGTATCGATGGTGATGGTGCTCACGGCCTCAGTCTGGCACCCCGACACGGACGTCGCGTGGCATGCTGAGCGCGTACACCGAATCAGGAGTGCCATGGATTTCTACAACCTGTACGCCCACGGCTTCGCCCGGGTGGCGGCCTGCACCGGGCCGATCGCGCTCGTCCAGCCGCAGGCCAACGCCGAGGCCGCGCTCGCCCAGGCGCGCGAAGCCGCCGCGCAGGGCGCCTGCCTGGCCGTCTTCCCGGAGTTGAATCTCACCGGCTACTCCATTGAGGACCTGCTGCTGCAGGACACCGTCCTTGCCGCTGCGGAGGAGGCACTGGCCTGGCTGGTGCCGGCCACCGCCGATCTGGGCTGCGTGCTGGTCGTCGGCGCTCCCCTGGCCAGCCTGAACCGGGTCTACAACTGCGCTGTGGTGATTCATCGCGGGCGGGTGCTCGGCGTGGTGCCCAAGTCGTACCTGCCCACCTACCGGGAGTTCTACGAGTCCCGCCAGATCGGACGCGGCGACGACGTCACCGGCGAGATCCGCGTCGCCGGCCAGGACGCCCCCTTCGGCGCCGATCTGCTGTTCGCCGCCGAGGACGTGCCCGGCTTCGTGCTGAACGTGGAGATCTGCGAAGACATGTGGGTGCCAATCCCGCCGTCGGCCGAGGCCGCATTGGCCGGTGCCACCGTGATCGCCAACCTGTCGGGCAGCCCGATCACCGTGGCCAAGGCCGAGGAGCGCAAGCTGCTGTGCTCCTCGGGCTCGTCGCGACTGCTGTGCGGCTACGTGTACGCCGCGGCCGGCGAGGGCGAGTCGTCCACCGACCTCAGCTGGGACGGCCAGACCCTGATCTATGAGAACGGCACCTTGCTGGCCGAGTCCGAGCGCTTCCCCGACGGTCCGCGTACCTCGCTGGCCGATGTCGATCTTGGCACGCTGGTGCAGGAACGGCTGCGCCAGGGCACCTTCGACGACAACCGGCGCACCCACGCCGTCCGCACCGGCGAGTACCGGACGGTCAGCTTCACACTCACCCCACCCGGTGGCGATCTGGGGCTGCTCCGGGAGGTGGCGCGGTTCCCTTTCGTGCCGGCTGATCCCGCTCGCCTGGCCCAGGACTGCTTCGAGGCCTACAGCATTCAGGTCTCGGGCTTGGAGCAGCGGCTGCGCGAGATCGGCCAACCCAAGATCGTCATCGGCGTCTCCGGCGGCCTGGATTCCACCCACGCGCTGATCGTCGCCGCCCGGGCGATGGATCGGCTGGGACGCCCCCGCACCGACATCCTGGCCTACACGATGCCTGGCTTCGCCACCTCGGATCACACCAAGGGAAATGCCACCGCCCTGGCCACGGCGCTGGGGGTCAGCTTCGCCACCCTCGACATCACCGAGACCGCCACGCTGATGCTGGACAAGCTCGATCACCCCTACAGCGACGGGCAGAAGACCTACGACGTCACTTTCGAGAACGTCCAGGCCGGGCTGCGCACCGACTACCTGTTCCGCTTGGCCAACCACCACGGCGGCATCGTGTTGGGCACCGGCGACCTGTCGGAGTTGGCGTTGGGGTGGTGCACCTACGGCGTCGGCGACCAGATGAGCCACTACAACGTCAACGGCGGGGTGCCGAAGACACTCATGCAGCACCTGATCCGGTGGGTGATCGCCTCCGGCCAGTTCGATCAGTCGGTCTCGACCACGCTGCAGGCGATCCTCGACACCGAGATCACCCCCGAGCTGGTGCCGGTCGGTGAGGGTGAGACCCCGCAGTCGACGCAGGCCAAGATCGGCCCGTACGCCCTGCAGGACTTCACCCTGTTCCATGTGCTGCGCCGCGGCATGAAGCCGTCCAAGATCGCCTTCCTGGCCTGGCATGCCTGGCGGGACGCCGAGGCGGGCCACTGGCCCGAGGGCTTCCCCGACGACGAGCGCGTCGCCTATGACTTGCCCACGATCAAGAAGTGGCTGGGGGTGTTCGTCTCGCGCTTCTTCGGCTTCGCCCAGTTCAAGCGCTCGGCGCTGCCCAACGGCCCCAAGGTGGTGCGCGGCGGATCGCTGAGCCCGCGCGGTGACTGGCGGGCGCCGTCCGACACCTCGGCGAAGCTGTGGCTGTCCGAACTGGCGAACATCCCGGACGCCTGAGCGCCCCGCCCGAACGAGAGATCGGGGCGAACGTGGTGGCTGACCCGGTCGGCGGACACCGACCGGGCACGATGCTCACTCCTGAGTGGGCGCCTCGACCGCAGGCTCGCTGACGGTCTCCACGACCGCTTCAACAGTCACGGCCTCGACCGTGACGGGCTCGACCACGGGGCTGACCGCTTCGACCGGGGCATCGGCCACCACAGCCTCCACAACCACGGGCTCCACAACCACGGGTTCGACAACCACAGGCTCCACAACCTCAGCCTCCACGGCTTCGGCTGCAGGAGCGGCCTCGGGCTTGGGCTTGCGGCTCCGGGTGGTCTTCTTCGCCGGCTCGCTGGCCGCCTTGGGCGCGGCCGGAGCCTTCGGTGCCTTCGGGGTGGGACGACGCCGGGACTCCCGCTCGCCGCCATCAGCCGGCGCCTGAGAGGCCACCGGGGCGTCATGGACGTGGTAGCCGCGACCCTTGCAGGTCTCGCACGCCACGGTGAATGCCTCGGCCAGCCCGGTGCCGATCTTCTTGCGGGTCATCTGCACCAGCCCGAGCGAGGTGACCTCAGCCACCTGGTGGCGGGTGCGGTCACGTCCCAGGCATTCGACCAGGCGACGCAGCAGCAGTTCGCGGTTGGCCGGCAACACCATGTCGATGAAGTCGATCACGATGATGCCGCCGATGTCGCGCAGCCGCAGCTGACGGACGATCTCTTCGGCCGCTTCCAGGTTGTTGGAGGTGACCGTGGCTTCGAGGTTGCCCGAGGTGCCGGTGAACTTGCCGGTGTTGACGTCGACGACGGTCATGGCCTCGGTGCGGTCGATGATCAGCGAACCGCCCGAGGGCAGGAACACCTTGCGCTCCAGCGCCTTGGCCACCTGCTCGTGCACCCGGAAGGCACTGAATAGGTCACCCTTCTCGTTGCGGTCCCAGCGCTGCAGACGCTCGGCCATGTGCGGCGCCACGTGGGCGACGTAGGCGTCGACGTTGTCGTAGGCGTCGTCGGCCTGGCCGTTACCGTCGATCACCAAGGCACCGAAGTCCTCGGTGAACAGGTCGCGGACGATCCGGACGGTCAGGTCGGGCTCGGCGTAGAGCAGCTGCGGGGCGGTAGAGCTGGTCGACTTCTTCTCCAGCACCTCCCACTGCGCCTTCAGCCGGTTGACGTCGCGGACCAGTTCTTCTTCGCTGGCGCCTTCGGCCGCCGTGCGGACGATTACCGACGCGCTCGGGTCGATCAGCTCGTCCAGGATGCCCTTGAGGCGCTTGCGCTCACCCTCGGGCAGCTTGCGGGAGATGCCCGACAGGTGGCCACCGGGCGAGTACACGATGTAGCGGCCGGGGATCGACAGGTGCGAGGTCAGTCGGGCGCCCTTGGCTCCGACCGGGTCCTTGCTGACCTGGACGACGACCTGCTGGCCGGACTTGAAGACCTTCTCGACCTTCTTGTCCGCGCCCGAGACGCCGAAGGAGTCCCAGTCGACCTCACCGGCGTACAGCACCGCGTTGCGGCCGCGGCCGATGTCGACGAAGGCGGCCTCCATGCTGGGCAGGACGTTCTGGACCCGGCCCAGGTAGATGTTGCCGATCATCGAGGTGGCCGAGGCCCGATCGACGTAGTGCTCGACCAGGACGTTGTCCTCGAGTACCGCGATCTGGGAGTAGTCCTCGGTCTGCCGGATCAGCATCTTGCGATCGACGGATTCGCGACGGGCCAGGAACTCCGACTCGCTCAGGATCGGGGTGCGGCGGCGACCGGCGGCGCGGCCTTCACGACGACGCTGCTTCTTGGCCTCCATCCGGGTGGAACCCTCGATGCCGGTGACCTCGTCGCTGACGTTGGCCCGCCGGCGCGGCTCGCGCACCCGGACGACCACATCGACCGAATCGTCATCGGCATCATCAGCGGCCTCACCGCGGCGCCGACGGCGACGACGACGACGCGACGAGGTGGACTCGGCCGCACCTTCCTCGCTGGCCTCGCCCTCAGCGGCAGCCTCGGTATCGCCGTCCGCAGCCTCGGCATCACCCTCGCCGTCGGCATCACCGTCGAGGTCGCCCTCGGCGTCGGTATCGCTACCGGCCCCGCGACGACGGCGCCGGCCGCCACGACGACGGCGCCGACGGCGTGGCGCGTCACCGTCACCGTCACCGGCATCGCCATCAACGTCGTCGAGTTCGTCTTCGGTCTCGTCCTCGCTGTGCAGGCCACCGATGGCGGCCGCCAGCGAGTCGAGAACAGCATCGGGGCTGGTCTCATCGCTCATCCCGAAGGTTTCGGCGATCGAGGTCTTGCGGGTGCGCGTCCGCCCCGGGGTGCGCGCCAAGTCCTCCAGGCTGGCCGCCAGATCGGTCTCGGCCTCAGCGGGCTCAGCCACGGGCTCGGCGGCGCCGCGACGACGACGGCTGCGGGTGGGAGCCGCGGGGGCTTCCTCGACGGGCGCCTCGACCGCGGCCGGGTCAGCAGGAGCCTGGTCAGCAGGAGCCTGGTCAGCAGGAGCCTGGTCAGCGGGAGCCTCAGCGATGACCTTCGTTCGTCGGGTGCGCTTGGGCTTGGTCACCTCGGGCTCGACCGGCGCCTCAGCCTCAACGACCGCGGGCACGGCTTCGACCGGTTCGGGGAGCACCTCGGTCACCTCGGCGACCTCTTCGATCTCCTCCTCGTCGACCACGAGGTCAGGCTCGGTGACGATGGGCTCAGCGATGATCGGCTCGGGGACGGACGCGGCCTCGGTGATCACCACCGCCGCCGGCGGACCGGCCGGACGACTCGCCGAGCGCCGCCGCGGCGGACGAGCCGGCTGTTCGGACGCAGCCGCGGATTGGTTCTGATCTTCTGAATCGAGCATTTCGCTCTCCTTCAAGCGACGAACATCGTCGCATCAAGCTGCTCGATCTGGCGCAAACATTCACACGCTGCACGGGCAGCAAAGCCTGTTGAACGAACACCGGCACTCGGGCCCCCGCGGTCGACTTGCGTCGCGGTGAAGCTGGCGCGCCTGCCCGGTCTGTCACACCGGCCGTGGCATTCGAAAGGTGAAGTCGGGGTGACTTCACTGCAAAGAAGTATCGCACACCAGGCAGCAATCGACCTTATGGATCGCCTTTCAGGACGGCATTTCGCCCCGATCAGGGCGCCACCTGCACCGACGGCGCACCGCCGGCCAGAGGGTCGGTGACGGCCTGCCCATCCCAGGGTCCTTGGGCCAAGCGGGTGAACAATGCGGGGGTGTCGGGCAGTTCCGCAGCCAGTTGCCGCAAGGCGGCCACCACGTCGTCGGGACGCACCAGGGGCTCGGTAGTGCGCACGGTCACCACGAAGCCGGCCTCGTCGTCCTGCAGTGCCAGGACGGCGCCGCGGACGTCGAAACTGCGCAGCCCTGATTTGGCCTGGCGCTGCACCAAGACCTCTTCAGCTGCCAGCAGCGCGGCGATCGCCGAGGCCAGGACGACACCGTCGACCGACCATTCCACCTGCCAGGTGGACGCAGCCAGCAACTCCGGCAACGAGCCCGGCCCGGCCTCTGCCACCTCGACGATGGCCAGCCCGTCCGGCATGGCCGCGTTCAGGTCGTCGCGCACCTGGGCCGGGTCCCGCACCTCCGCCAGGCCGATCTCGAGGTACTCGGCCTCACTGGCCGCGCCGGTCGGTGCGGCGTTGACGTAGCTGATCCGCGGGTGCGGGTGGAAGCCGGACGAGAACGCCATCGGCACGCCGGCCCGCCGCAGCGCGCGCTCGAACGCCCGTCCGAAGTCACGGTGCGAGGCGAAGCGCGCCCGTCCTCGTTTGGCGTAGCGCACGCGCAGTCGTTGCACGGGCGGCGGCTGCTGCGGGGGCTGCTTTCGGGCACTCACAACGGGGAAGCCTAGCGGGCCGCGCCATCTGAGACCGAGTCAGCGCTGCGCGTAGTAGGTCACCGTGGCGTCGGCGGTGCAGCCGCTGGTGGGCTTGACCTGATCAGGTGATCCGTCCAGCTCAATGATCGTGGCCACGGTCAGGCCACCAGGGCCACCGGAGCCGCCGCGCCCGAACTCGATCGGCTCGCCGGTGCGCTGGTTGACCATGCTGATCGTGCCCGCACCACGGCAGGACATCGACACCCAGGCAAAGGTGGCGTTCGCCGGGCGCGAGGTCAGGTCGAGCGCCTCCGGCTCAGACAACACCACGCGCTGCTGCAAGATCATCCGCAGCTTGCGGCCGGCCTCATACTCCACCAGGGGGCGCCCATCCGCCTCCGAGACAACCACCGACGAGCTACGGCCGCCCCCGGAGCCTTCATCCTCGGTAGATCCCACCACCACGACGGGCGGCTGCGTGGAACCAGCTTCGGCAGGAGGGAACGGCTCGGGTGTGGGCGTCTTGCCGTTGGCAAACGCCGCGGTCGTCGCCCCACTTCCGACCAGGACACCGGCCAGCACCAATGCCAGCCCGCGCCACGGGTGACGCCGCTGAGCCGCTGGGCTCGCCTCCGCAACCAGGCCGGCGCGCATCGCCTCGGAGCGCCGCGGATCGAAGTGCACGTTCATGCCAGTTCTCCTTCTCTGAGAAGTTGGTCGTCGATCGAGGTGTGGAGTCGTTTGCGAGCTCGGCTCAGCCGCATCTTGGCCGCACCCTCGCTCAGCCCCACGGCGGTGGCCGCCTCCGCGATCGAGAACCCCTCGACGGCGGTGAGCATGAGCAGTTGTTGGTCCAGACGGGCGACCGTCGGCCAGCTCTGCGCCAGCGCCTCGCCGCGCCGGGACGCGCTCGCGTCCGGTGGTGGCACGCTCGGCTCAGGCTTGGGTAGTCGGGCCAGAAAGGCGCGGTAGCGTCGCTGCGAGCGGGTCGCATTCCGGGCCACATTGCTCGCCGTGACCAGCAACCAGGGCAGCAACGAGTCGTCGACGAAACGCACCGACCTCCGCCGCCGCCACAGCTCCAAGAAGGTGACCGCGGCCAGATCCTCCGCCTCAGTTGCCGGAGACCCGGCTGCCAACAGATGCCGGAACACCCGGTCGCGATGACGGTCCCAGACCACTCCCATGCCATCGGGTTCGCCGGCCAGCACCTGGGCCCATACCGCTGCGTCGCTGAGTGTCTCCACGTCAGGGAATGTCCGATCCCCCCGCAGAGGTAACACCATCAGTGCTCAGAGTTCGGCTTGAGTTGGGGCACCCCGGGCGGACGGATGCCGTAACGCTCCACATGCCAGGCCACATAGCCCTCCACCGCCGTCGGCAGGGTGGCGAAGATGAGGTCGTCGCCCACATCGGCGATGAAGCCGGCCGCGGCCAGCTGCTCGCGCACCTCCCACTTCACCCTGGCCATCGCGAACACCACCCCGGCATCGCTCAGCGCACGGCGCAGCTGCACCAAGGCGTCCACCGCGGTGAGATCGACCTCGGTGTTGGCCTCGGCGTTCAACACGAACCACTCCGCACTCGGCTCGGCGTCACGCGCAGCGGCCAACGCACGAGTAAGGAAGTCGTCGGCGTTGGCGAAGAACAGCGGCGAGTCATACCGGTAGACCACCAGCCCCGGCACCCGGGTCGCGGTCGGATAGTCGGCGATGTCGTGCATGCCGGCCAGGCCTGGCACATAGCCGAGGATGCCGTCGTGCGGGTGGGCGATGCGTCGGATCAGATCCAGCAGCGACAGCCCCACCGCGATCGCGATGCCTGGCAGCAGCCCGAAGATCAGCACGCCGACGAAGGTGACCAGCGCCAGCACCAGCTCACTGCGCCGGAAGGCCGCGATCCGCCGCATCTCGGCGACTTCGATCAGCCGCAACCCGGCATAGACCACCACTCCACTCAGCGCGGCCTGCGGGAAGGCGGCCAGCACCGGGCCGAACACGAAGATGGTGGCCAC
>CAZLJN010000100.1:0-8068 GCA_964559815.1 uncultured Propionibacteriaceae bacterium | reverse complement strand
CTGCTCAGCTTGGTGCTGGCTGGTGGTGGCGCGGTGGCCGTGCGGACGTTGTTGCGTCGGGTGGGTCGCTGGTTCCGTCGCCAGGTGGTGTTCGTTTTCGAGGCGTTGCTGCCGGCGCCGTCAGCGGCCCCGGTGCGGGTGCGGGTCGATGGACGCCCCTACCGCCGGGATTTCTCCACGGTGCAGCGGCGCGGGCCGCCGTGCACCCCGATCAGCTGACGGCGCGTCGACCGCCGCAGCGGATCATCGTTGTCTTTCGGTTGCCTTCGGCCGTGTCGACCCTTGTTGCCGGGCAGCCATCCCTGATCATTCACATGACGTAGGAGAGCCTCATGAGCAAATCGAATTCCGCCGGCCAGCAGCCCGATCCGGGTAGCCGGCGCCAGCAGTTGCGCCAGGAGCAGGAGAAAGCGGCCAAAGAGGCCAAGATTCGCAAGATCATCTCGATCGCGGCCCTCAGCGTGGTCGGCGTGGCCGTGATCGGCGGCATCGTCTGGGCAGTGATGTCGATGGGCACGTTGGCCAAGCCGACGGCGTCGACCAACCCGACGGGATCGAACCCGGTGAACGCCACGTATGCCGTGACCGTCGGCAACGCGACGGCGCCGGTGACCGTCGACATCTACCAGGACTACATCTGCCCCTACTGCGGTGACTTCGAGCGGGCGAACTCCTCCGACCTGGCCGCGCTGGCGGCGTCCGGGAAGGTGTTCTTGCGACTCCACCCGATGAACTTCCTCGATGGGGCCTCCCAGGGCACGAAGTACTCCACTCGGGCGGCGAACGCCTTGGTCACCGTCTTCAAGGCCGAGCCGGACAAGGTGCTGGCGTTCAACAGCGCGTTGTACGCCGTCCAGCCGAAGGAGAACACCCCCGGTCTGACTGACGCCCAGATCGCTGAGCAGGCCAAGTCCGCCGGGGTGAGCGACGCCACCATCGCGACCTTCACTCAGTTGAGCAATGTCGATTTCGTGAACAACACCACCCAGGCCGCGGGCGCTGACGGTGTGGAGTCCACGCCGACGGTGTTGATCAACGGGACGCAGTTCACGGGCAACCTGTTCACCGCCGGGCCGCTGCGTCAGGCGGTTGAGGCCGCAGCGCAGAAATGAGCGTCTTGGATCGGTTCCACCGGTTTCGGCAGAGCGATAGCTGGCTCTATGCGGTGATGATGATCGCCGCCGGGGCCAGCCTGGTGGCGTCCTTCGTGCTGTCGGTGGACGCCATCGCTCTGGCCGCCGACCCGCATGCGGGGCTGGGCTGCAACATCAATCAGGTGATCAGTTGCGGGGTGGTGGGCACGTCCTGGCAGGCCAATCTGCTGGGCTTCCCCAACGCCTTCCTGGGGATGATGACCGAACCGGTGCTGATCGCGGTGGCGATCGCCGGCTTTAACGGCGTCCGGTTCACCAAGGGCTTCATGATCGGCGTGCAGGGCATCGTCCTGCTGGCGCTGGGGTTCGCCTACTGGCTGTTCTTCCAGTCGTCCTTCGTGATCGGCGCGCTGTGCCCCTGGTGTCTGGCGGTGACCTTCTCAACGACGGTGCTGTTTGCTGCCGTGACTCACCTGAACATCCGGGACGACAACCTCTACCTGCCGCGCAAGCTGCAGTCAGGTCTGGAGACCTGGCTGCGGCTTGATCTCGATCTGCTCGTGCTGATCGCCTGGTTGGCCGCCATGGTCGTCGTGGTCTTCGTGAAGTACGGCTCCGCCCTCTTCAGCTGACTGGCGTTCCACGCCGTTGGTCTCGCGTTAGCACTTCATGGCGTGACCAGCACCTGCAGATACATACTTCGCCTCGGCGGGGGCCTCACGCGGGGCAGCTTGATCGGAGGTGGGGGCTGCCCGTGATCTCTGAGGCTTTCGAAGTGTCGACGCCTGCAGACGGGTGATGTTCGCAAAGATGGTGCAATCACACAAGGAGCAGCCAGAAAATGACCCGTCTCGTATCGGTTGACGTCGAGAACCTATTTGGTCACGTCCATCACACCCTTGTGATGGACTCCGCTAGACCGACCATCGTTGCTGGACCCAACGGCACCGGGAAGACTCATATCCTCCGGTTGATCGAGGCTGCCATGCGGACGGATGTGTGGTACCTGATGAAGGCGCCCTTTGGCGTTCTGCGGCTAGTTTTCGATGATCGGCAACTGCTGATCGAGCGAGCCAGCGTCGCCTCTGAACCTCACGCTTCGAAGCTCACGCTCTCGATCTTCGGCCCGGGTCTCGATACCAGGACCGCTGTCGTGTCTAGTCGTGAACTCGAGCAACGAAAGGCAGACGAGCAGGATCTCCCGCGATGGTTTCGGCCGGTGGGGCACGATCGGTATGTGGATATGCGTTCGGAGCGATTAGTCACTAAGGCCTGGGTCGAGCGGAGCTTCCCGATGTCATCGTGTCATGGCACTTTGCCGGATACGTCCGCAGGAAGAGATTATTTGCGGGCCGCTGATCGCCTCAAGGTGGTTCTAATTGACACAAAGCGGCTTGACTCGGAGAGTCTTACCAGTCTCCGTCGGACCCCGGATGTTGAGGCATCCGAAGGCGAGGAGCGGATTCTCGGATATATACGCGATATACAGGCAGAGGTGGCCTCCGCGCGTGATGCTTCACTGCACCGTTCGCAGTCAGCCGACTTGCAGTTCGCTGACCGCGCCCTTGCCGCCGCGACCATGACCGTTCACGTAGAAGAACTCAAGCAGCAGTATGCCAAGGTTCTCGATTTGTACGAGGAGATGACTCGGAATGGTCTTGCTCCTGATGAAACTCCGGCAAGGTTGCCGGAGAAGCCGAACCCGACTGCAAAACGCATCCTGGCGCTGCTTCTCGATGACTGGAATAATCGGCTTGCCCCCTTGGCGTCGATTAATCGGAAGCTGAATGAGCTTCGATCGATTCTTGACTCGAAATTGGAGGGGTCAGGGAAACGCACGGTCGTTGGCGAGAAGGGGCAGTTGGAGATTGTCTCCATGTCGGGACGGAGGATTCCGGTCGCGAGGCTCTCCTCGGGGGAGCAGCACCTCGTTGCGATCTTTAGCCAGCTGCTCTTCGCTACGCCACCTGGATCGGTTGTGATGATCGACGAGCCTGAAATATCGATGCATATGAGTTGGCAACACGCGTTCATCGATGACGTTCAAAAGGTGGCGTCCGGTTCGGGGCTCCAAGTGATTGTGGCTACCCACTCCACGGGTGTCATCAACGGTCGCTGGGAATTGGTTCGCGAGCTTTCACTTCCGCCTTTCGTGGACGAGTGTGGCAGTGGTGAAGACGATTTAGTAGACGGGCTTGAGTTTGAGCATGAATGAGTCTCTTAGGAAGTATGATGCGCCCGCGGATAGGATTCGGCTTCATCTGCAGTCAACCAATAAGAAGGTTCTTCTTGTTGAGGGAGCTGAGAGTGACGCCGTGTTGTTCGCTGATCTGCTGCCGGAGGTAGCGGTATTCCCGACTGGAAGTCGCACGATTCTCCTTGGTGTGGCGGGCGACTTGCTCAGGTGTGGTATTAGACAGTTTGTCGCGATCCCCGATGTTGATTTCACGGATCTTCCGAAGGGTGATACGTGGGAAGCCGTGCTGTACCCCTATGAGGGTCGCGACCTGGAGGGAATGCTGATTGGCCTAGGCTCATTTCACCGTCTCCTTCGATTTAAGGGTAGTCTCGCGAAGATTGAGGAGTATGGCGGCCTGGATTGCCTCGTGGCGGACCTGGTGGAATTGGTCACCCCAGTCACTCGTCTAAGATTGTTGAGCGCGCGCGATGGTGTTGGGCTTTGTTTTGACCGTGTTGACCTTGCTGGCAAGATCGACACGTCAACGCTGGAGTTTGCGGTTGCTAACTACTGCATGTCGCTGGTTTGGGCGTCGGAAACGGTGGGGATCAGTGTGGGGGAGGCGCTCGACTTCGCGCGAGAGCCCACGTTCTATCCAGGTCCGCCGCGAGGGAAAGATGTGTTGACTGCGGTGGGTTGCGCTCTGCGCAAAGTGGCAGGGTCGCTACCTAAGGCGGCTGCAGACGTGTCGGTGTTGAGTAAGGACCTCCTGGCGGTCGCGGTGGTGGACGTGAGGGACAGCGATTGGTTTGACGGGTTGACGGCGGCGCTGGCTGCGTGACGTTGCTTTGCGTTGGCTGGCGTGGTGTGAGGGGAGGAGTCCGAGTCTGCAGTCGGCCTTGACTGCATGCCACCCGTGGTCAGTGTGGAGATTAGTTCTGATCTCCGCCGCCTGCTGCCGCGTGAAGTCGCCGGGGCACCTACCGACCGGTCGGTAAGCTGGCGGTCATGGACGACAAGGAACGCAACCGGACGCTGGGGGTGCTGTTCGTCGGGGTGCTGATGGGGGCGCTCGACATTGCGATCGTGGGGCCGGCGCTGCCGGCGATCCAGGCCCAATTCGGCATCGACACCCGCGCGGTGTCGTGGATCTTCAGCGTGTACGTGCTGGCCAACCTGATCGGCACGCCACTGATGGCCAAGCTGAGCGACAACTTCGGACGCCGGGCGATCTACCTCACCGATGTGGCGCTGTTCGCGCTCGGCTCGGCCGTCGTCGTCATTTCGGGGGTGAGCGGCGGCTTCGTCCTGCTGCTGATCGGACGTGCCATCCAAGGCTTCGGCGCGGGCGGCATCTTCCCGGTGGCCAGCGCGGTCATTGGCGACACCTTCCCGGCGGAAAAGCGGGGGAGCGCGCTAGGTCTGATCGGTGCGGTCTTCGGCATCGCCTTCGTGATCGGCCCGATCCTGGGCGGCGTGTTGCTGCTGGCCGGTTGGCAGTGGCTGTTCGCGATCAACCTACCGATCGCTGCGGTGGTCATGGTGCTGGCCTGGAAGGTGCTGCCGCATGAGCATCACGCCGACGCGGGCAGCTTCGACTGGCTCGGCATGGGCCTGCTCGCCATCGCCCTGGCCGCCCTCGATCTCGGCCTGGTCGCCATCGACACCGCCCATTTCGTGACCTCGCTGGCCACTTTGGCGGTCTGGGGGTGGCTGCTGGTCTCCGCGGTGGCCTGGGTGCTGCTGGTGCTGGTCGAGCGCCGTGCGGTCAGCCCGGTCTTCCCGGTCGGATTGTTCACCCGCCGCCAACTGCGGCTGGGCTACCTGCTCACCGCCGGTGCCGGCATCGGCGAAGCCAGCCTGGTGTTCATGCCGCTGCTGGCCGTGGCCGCCCTCGGCGTCACCAGTGGTGTGGGCAGCTTCCTGATGATGCCGGTGGTGCTGGCCATGGGTGTCGGCTCGCCGGTGGCCGGACGCCTGCTCGACCGCTTCGGTTCCCGCACGGTGATCACCGTCGGCGTGGCCATCATGGCCGTCGGCATGGCCCTGCTGAGCCTCACCGCCAGCGTGCTGTGGCTGTTCATCGTCTCCGGGCTGCTGATCGGCTTCGGTATGTCGGCCCTGCTCGGAGCCCCGATCCGCTACGTCACCCTCAACGAAACCACCGCCGCCGAACGCTCCTCGGCCCAAGGCCTGGTGAACGTGTTCACCAGCATCGGGCAGCTTCTCGGCGCCGCCGTCGTCGGAGCAGTCGCCGCCTCGGCCGCCGCACCCGCAGTCGGCTACACCAGCGCCTTCGCGTTCATCGCCGGCATCGGGGTGGTGTTGCTGATCGCCGCGCTGTTCCTGAAATCGAAAGCGGACGAGGCCCGTCCGGCCGTCGCGGAGGAGGCCACCCATGCGTGAGCAGATCCTGACCACCGCCACCGAGATGTTCGTGGCTCGCGGCTACGAAGGCGTCGCCATGCGCGAGATCGCCGACGCCTGCGGCATCACCAAACCCGCCCTCTACTACCACTTCGCCGGCAAATCGGCCGTCCTCAACGCCATCTGCGTCGGCTACCTCGACGAGGTCGCCACGGTCGTCGCCCATAGCGCCGACCATGGCACCGGCGAGGAGCGCCTGCGCTGGCTGGTGCAGGGCCTGTTCGCCCTGCCGCCGGCGCGCCGGGCGATCATGCGGCTGGCCATGCATGACGTCGGCCAGCTCGAACCGGACGACCGCGCCGCCTTCGGCCGCGCCTACGTCGAACGCTTCGTGGCGCCGATCAACGAGCTCTTCGCCGCCGGTAGCGCCAGCGGTGAGTTCGTCGACAAGGACCCCGCCCTGCTCACCCGCCTGTTGCTGGGTGTGCTGTATCCGTTCTTCGCCCCGCCGCGACGCGAGGCGGTCGCCGAACCCGTCGACGACCTGCTGGACGTGTTCTGCGGGGGAGTGCGGCGGCGTCCCTGAGTCGCTGCGGAAAGCGAAGGCCCGGCCCGTCGAAACCGACGAACCGGGCCTTCAGCGCACCGAGACTCAGGCAAGCACCGTGGCCAGCGGCGTGTAGCCCAGGCCGAACGCTTCGGCCACCGCCGGGTAGGTGATCTGGCCGGCAGTGGTGTTCAGGCCCAGGGCCAGCGACGGATCGTCCGCGCACGCCTTCTTCCAACCCTTGTCGGCCAGCCGGATGGCGTAGGCCAGGGTGGCATTGGTCAACGCCCAGGTGGAGGTGTTCGGTACCGCACCGGGCATGTTGGCCACGCAGTAGAACACCGAGTTGTGGACGGTGAAGGTCGGGTCGGCGTGAGTGGTGGCGTGGCTGTCCTCGAAGCAGCCGCCCTGATCGATGGCCACATCCACCAGCACCGAGCCGGGCTTCATGTCGGCCACCATCTCGTTGGTCACCAGCTTGGGTGCCTTCGCGCCGGGGATCAGCACCGTGCCGATCACCATGTCGGCGGCCAGCACCTGCTCACGGACCGCCAGCTTCGAGCTGACGATGCCGTGGACCCGGTTCTCATACCGCCAGAAGGTGTTGCGCAGCTTCTCCAGATCGGTGTCCAGGATGGTCACGTCCGCGCCCATGCCCAGAGCCACATTGGCGGCGTTCTGGCCCGCGGTGCCGCCACCGAGGATGACGACCTTGGCGTTGGCCACGCCACCCACGCAGCCCATCAGGACGCCACGGCCACCTTGGGCTTTCATCATGGCGTGCGCGCCCACCTGCGGCGCCAGGCAGCCGGCGACCTCACTCATCGGGTACAGCAGCGGCAGCAGCCCGTTGGGCAGTTGGACGGTCTCGTAGGCGATCGCGGTGGTGCCGGCGTTGAGCAGGGCGTCGGTGCCGGCCCGGTCGGCGGCCAGGTGCAGGTAGGTGAACAGCAGCAGATCTTCGCGCAGGTAACCGAACTCGGAGGCGATCGGCTCCTTCACCTTCAGCACCATCTCGCCGCTGGCCCACGTCTCGGCAGCGGTCGGCACGATGGTGGCGCCCTGGGCGACGTACTCGGCGTCGCTGATCGAGGAACCCAACCCGGCACCGGACTGGACAAAGACCTGATGGCCGTGGCCAACCAACTCGGCGACCCCCACCGGGGTGATCGCCACCCGGTACTCGTGGTTCTTGACTTCGGCAGGAACGGCGATGCGCATGATCGTCCTTTCGTGACAGTGCAACGTTGCGCCACAAGTCTGGCACCAATGCCGACCGGCGACGGACTGGTCGGCGTCGGTGGGATTCCGTAATAGAATCGTCGGTGAACGTGCTCCGGGGTCGGTGTAAGTCCGAACCGGCGGTGAAAGCCCGCGACCCGGCTCGACGACGGTGGTGACACCTGAGACGAGTCGGTTGATCTGGTGAAATTCCAGGGCCGACGGTGAAAGTCCGGATGGGAGGCAGCACGCGGCGTCGCCGCGCATTCACATGCGCGGGGGCTTGCCTGCGCTCCCCTCGAAACCACCGCCTCGGGCTGAACAGCTGGAGGTGTGATGAGACGCGAGGCGATCGCCCCGATCGCTCTGGGCGTGCTGCTGCTGGTGGGGTGGGCGGTCACCGCCGGCTCCGGCTCGGCGCTGCTGCCCACGCCGGCGGCCGTCGGTGCGCGGCTGCTCCTCGACCTGGTCACGCCCGCGTTCTGGACGCGGCTGGCGATCACTGTGGTCGAAGCTCTCGGCGGCGTGTTGATCGGTACCGGTGTCGCCCTGCCGCTGGCCGTGCTGATTCATCGCTCCCGCTGGGCCGCCGCCGCGGTCAACCCGTTCCTCGGCGCCACTCAGGCGATTCCGGCGATCGCGCTGGCCCCGCTGCTGGTG
>CAZLJN010000099.1:0-8089 GCA_964559815.1 uncultured Propionibacteriaceae bacterium | reverse complement strand
GGCGTCCAGGTGCAGCGCACCTTCTACGCCCGCGGCCAAACCGGTCAGCAGCTGCTGATCGGCGCCTACCAGGCCTTGGAGCGCCAGATCGCCGCCGGGACGGTGAAGGAATTCACCCGTCACGAGATGCTGGAAGTGATCGTGGCCGATGGGCGCGCTCGCGGCATCGTGGCCCGTGACATGGTCACCGGCGCCATCGAGACCCATCTGGCCGACGCGGTCGTGCTGGCCACCGGTGGGTACGGCAACGTGTTCTACCTGTCGACCAACGCGATGGGGTCGAACGTCACCGCTGCCTGGCGGGCACACCGCAAGGGCGCCTACATGGCCAACCCGTGCTACACGCAGATCCACCCGACCTGCATCCCGGTGCACGGCGAGAGCCAGTCCAAGCTCACCTTGATGAGCGAGTCGTTGCGTAACGACGGACGTATCTGGGTGCCCAAGAAGGTCGAGGATTGCGAGAAGGATCCCCGCGAGATCGCCGAGGAGGACCGCGACTACTACCTGGAGCGGATCTACCCGTCCTTCGGCAACCTGGTCCCGCGTGACATCGCTTCCCGTCAGGCCAAGAACATGTGCGACGAAGGTCGTGGCGTGGGCCCGGCGATCAAGGAACGTGATGAGGACGGCAACGAGCGCATGGTGCGTCGTGGCGTCTACCTCGACTTCGCCGAGGCGATCGAGCGACTCGGCAAGGACGGCGTGGCCACCCGCTACGGCAACCTGTTCGACATGTACGCCCAGATCACCGGCGAGGACCCGTACGCGACTCCGATGCGGATCTACCCGGCCGTTCACTACGTCATGGGCGGGCTGTGGGTCGACTACGACCTGATGAGCTCCATCCCGGGTCTGTACGTGGGCGGCGAGGCCAACTTCTCCGATCACGGCGCCAACCGGCTCGGGGCCTCGGCTCTGATGCAGGGCCTGGGGGACGGCTACTTCGTGCTGCCGAACACCATCAACGACTACCTGGCCGACCAGGCGAAGTTCGACAAGATCGACGAATCGCACCCGGCTGTGGTCGAGGCGGTGGCTTCGGTGAAGGAGCGGATCGAGAAGCTGCTGAGCATTCAGGGCACCCGCACCGTCGATTCCATTCACAAGGAACTCGGCCACATCATGTGGGAGTACTGCGGCATGGAGCGCACCGAGGAAGGGCTGAAGATCGCGATCGGAAAGATCGATGCCCTCACCGAGGAGTTCTGGACCAACGTCAAGGTCACCGGCGTGAACGAGGACTTCAATCAGGCTCTGGAGAAGGCCAACCGGGTGGCGGACTTCCTCGAACTGGGTCGGCTGATGTGCGTCGATGCGCTGCATCGTCGCGAGTCCTGTGGTGGTCACTTCCGGGCTGAGAGCCAGACCGAGGACGGCGAGGCTCTGCGTCACGACGACGAGTTCCTCTACGCCGCGGCGTGGGAGTACACCGGTGCCGGCGCCAAGCCGGTCCTGCACAAGGAACAGCTGGTCTACGAGGCCATCGAGCTCAAGCAACGGAGTTACAAGTGAACATCACCCTGCGCGTATGGCGCCAAGCAAACGCCCAGTCTGAAGGGCGCATGGTCACTTACCAGGTTCGCGATGTGTCCGAGGACATGTCGTTCCTGGAGATGCTCGACCTGCTCAATGAGGATCTCACCGTCAAGGGTGAGGAGCCGGTGGCCTTCGACCACGACTGCCGCGAGGGTATCTGCGGCATGTGTGGCGTCGTGATCAACGGCACCGCCCACGGCCGGGGCAACTCTCCGGTGGCGACCACCACCTGCCAGTTGCACATGCGCTCGTTCTCCGACGGCGCCGTGATCGATGTCGAGCCCTGGCGGGCCGGCTCGTTCCCGGTGATCAAGGACCTCGTGGTGAACCGGTCGGCCTTCGACCGGATCATTCAGGCCGGTGGGTATGTGTCGGTGAACACCGGCTCCGCCCCCGACGCCCACGCTGCCGGGGTGAACAAGCGCAAGGCCGACCGGGCCTTCGACGCGGCCACCTGCATCGGCTGTGGCGCCTGCGTGGCCGCCTGCCCGAACCACTCGGGCATGCTGTTCACCGCGGCCAAGATCACCCACCTGGCGATGCTGCCCCAGGGGCAGCCCGAGCGGGGTCTGCGGATCAAGAAGATGGTGTCTGCACACGACGAAGAAGGCTTCGGCGGTTGCACCAACATCGGCGAGTGCGCGGCCGTGTGCCCCAAGGAGATCCCGTTGGACGTGATCGGTCAGCTCAACCGCGACCTGATCGCCTCGCTGTTCAGCCGGGACGGCAAGTAAGACCCGATCAGCGGGCCTGCGGAGAGTCTCTCCGCAGGCCCGCTGTCGTCCTGTCCGGGTCTGTGGTGACCGAAGTCGCTTCCTGGGCTGCGTGGCACCCGCGCGCAGGGGAGGCGATTACCGCAGCCAGCCCCCGATATGGCAAACTTGGCTGTCGTTGTGCCGAGCGCGCTCCTGCCACAGGGGGAAGGCGCGCTCAGACGATATCCAAGACGAAACGAAGTGACCTGTGGCACTGGCGAGGAAACCATGAACAAGCTGGTTGAGCAGGTTGGCGCCGCGGCGCTGCGCTCCGACATCCCGGACTTCCGTGCGGGCGATTCGGTGAAGGTCCATGTCCGAGTCGTTGAGGGTAACCGCTCCCGTATTCAGGTCTTCGCCGGCGCGGTCATCGCGCGCGTGGGCTCCGGCATCGGTGAAACCTTCACCGTCCGCAAGGTGAGCTTCGGCACCGGCGTGGAGCGGACGTTCCCGCTGCACAGCCCGATCATCGAGAAGATCGAGGTCGAGCGGATGGGCGACGTGCGACGCGCCAAGCTGTACTACCTCCGGGGTCTGCGCGGAAAAGCTGCGAAGATCAAGGAGAAGCGCGACCGCTGACGGTTCGCGCGCATGGCTTCGTCCAAGCGCCGAGAGGGGACATCTGTGAGCGGAGGCCGGTCCAGGTCGACGTCGTCGGCTGGCGGGACTCTGCTGTCCTGGCTGCGTGAAATCGCCATCGTGGTGGTAGGTGCTCTGGTTGCCTCCACTCTGTTGCGACTCTTTGTGCTGCAGATGTTCGTGATCCCGTCGGTCTCGATGGAGAACACCCTGCTGGTGGGCGATCGGGTGGCGGTACAGAAGGTCGTCCCCTTCCACCGTGGCGATGTCGTGGTCTTCCGCGACTCGCTCGGCTGGCTAGGCGCCCCGCCGCCTGAGGAGGATCTGCTCCATCAGATGATGATCTTCGTCGGCTTGGCGCCGGACGAGAGTGCCAATCACCTGATCAAGAGAGTGGTCGGCGTTGCCGGCGACCATGTGACCTGCTGTGATACCCAAGGTCGGATATCGGTGAACGGGGTGGCGCTCAATGAGAGCGACTACCTCTACACGGATCCGGCCACCAAGCAGCAGGTCGAGCCGTCGAGTTACTCCTTCGACGTGATCGTGCCGGCAGGGACCGTGTTCGTGCTGGGTGACCATCGCAACCGGTCCCAGGATTCCCGCTGTCACATCTGGCAGCAGGTGCCAGGCAAGCCGGAGGGCTACGCGGCCTTCGTGCCGGTGACCGACATCGTCGGTCCCGCCGTCGCTGTGGTCTATCCGTTCTCGCGTTTCCACGGCCTTGACCAAACGACGTTCGACAAGATTCCGGCGCCCGGAGCGGCCCCTGCTCGCGCCGTGATCAAGGGGTCGGAATTCAGCTGCTGAGGCACGATGAGTCTCACCCACACTGCGGCAGCGGGAATCTACGGCTATGAGCAGGCTCTTCGTCGGGGCGGCTTTCCGCTGATCGGCGGCGCTGACGAAGCCGGACGCGGCGCCTGCGCCGGCCCGCTGGTGGCCGGGGCGGTGATCTTGAAGCCGGGTAAAGCCGGTCGGATCGACGGGCTGGCTGACTCCAAGCTGCTCAGCCCACGTCAACGTGAGCGAATCTACGGGCTGATCACTGAGAAGGCTTTGGCCTGGGCCGTGGTCTCGGTCGAGCCGGACGAGTGCGATCAGCTGGGCATGCATCAGGCCAACCTGACCGCATTGCGGCGAGCCCTGGCCCGACTCGCCCCCCAACCCGATTTCGTGCTCACCGACGGCTTCAGCGTCGACGGGCTGGCCACGCCGAGCCTGTCGATGTGGAAGGGCGATCGGGTTGCTGCCTGTGTGGCTGCAGCCTCGGTGATCGCCAAGGTCACCCGCGACCGGATCATGACCCAGTGGCATGAGCAGTATCCGGAGTACGCCCTCGACGTCCACAAGGGGTATTGCACCGCCCTGCATCAGGAGCGGTTGGACACCCACGGACCGAGCGTCATCCACCGACAGTGCTTCGAGAACGTCCGGCGAGCGGGTAAGGTGAGGCCGTCATGAGCGCCGAAGATCTGGAGCAGTACGAGTCCGAACTCGAGCTGCAGTTGTACCGCGAGTACAAGGACGTGGTCGGGATCTTCACCTACGCGGTGGAGACCGAGCGGCGCTTCTACCTGTGCAATGCCGTCGACGTGAAGGTGCGCACCGAGGGCGGCGATGTCTACTACGAGGTGTCGATGGCCGACGCCTGGGTGTGGGACATGTACCGTCCGGCCCGGTTCGTGAAGAGCGCGAAGGTGTTGACCTTTCGCGACGTCTCCATCGAGGAGATCGTGCACAGCGACCTGAAGGTGCCCGACGGTCTGTGACCCGGGTGTGGATATCGCCAGGTAGTGTCCACAACTTCGCTCGACCCTGAACCGACGGAGTGCGTGCTGCCCACACTCTCGGCGGAGGTGGTCACCGAATGGATCGGGCAGAGGTTTGGCAGGCCGGGGAGGATCTCGCGGCACAACATCTACATCGGCTGGGCTGGCGCATCCTTGCCCGCAATTGGCGCTGCCCAGTAGGTGAGTTGGACATCATTGCCGTCGACCCGGCGGCGTCTGGCACGGTGGTGTTCTGTGAAGTGAAATGCCGACGCGGCACGTCCTACGGACTGCCGATCGAGGCGATCACGCGGGCCAAGGTGGCCAAGCTGCGGGAACTCGCGTTGTACTGGCTGCGGGAGCAGCCTGGGGCGGTGCCGGCCCTGCGGTTCGATGGCATCGGCGTGCTGCTGGGGCCGGACGGCGCCGGCCGAATCGATCACCGGCGGGGGATCTGCTGATGCGCCAGGCGAAAGCGCTGTCGGTGGCGTTGGTCGGCATGGAGGGCACCATCATCGAGGTGGAGGCGGCGATCTGTGCGGGTCTGCCCAACACCCGACTGGTGGGCCTGCCCGACAAAGCGCTGAAGGAAGCCAGTGACCGCTGCCGTGCGGCGATGAGCACCTCCGGTGGTGGCTGGCCATCGGCCTCGGTGACCATCAACCTGTCCCCGGCGACCCTGCCCAAAGCAGGTTCGCACTACGACTTGAGCATCGTGGCGGCGATTGCTGCCGCGCAGGGACGCGTCGATCCTGAGGCCCTGGCCGATTTGGCGTTGTTCGGCGAACTCGGCCTGGACGGACGGGTGCGCCCCGTCCGTGGGCTGCTGCCGGCATTGCTGAATGCCCGGGACAAGGCTCTGACCAAGGCGGTGGTGCCGGCTGGGCAGCTGCGGGAGGCGTCCCTGCTCACCGGGCTGACCTTGTACGGGGTGAGTGACCTGGCCGAGCTGTTCGAGGTGCTCTCAGGCGGGGGCGGGGCAACCATGCCGCCGGCCCGGGCGGTGGAGCCGAGCGCGCGCCGTCCGGTCGACTTGGCCGACGTCGCCGGGCAGGAGGAGGCGAAATGGGCGATGGAGGTGGCCGCCGCCGGGCGACATCACCTCTACCTCCATGGCCCACCCGGGGTGGGCAAGACACTGTTGGCGGAGCGGTTGGCCACGATCCTGCCCGATCTGACCGAGCCGGAGTCGTTGGAGGTATCCGGTGTGCACTCGCTGTGCGGCATTGACCTCGACGACGGCCTGGTGCGCCGGCCGCCCTACGCCGACCCGCATCATTCGGCGTCCCTGGCCAGTCTGGTCGGCGGTGGAGCCCGGGTGGCGATGCCGGGCGCGGTGTCCCGGGCTCATCGCGGGGTGCTGTTCCTGGATGAGGCTCCAGAGTTCCCGCCGCGGTCAATGGATGCGCTGCGCGTCCCGCTGGAATCAGGGCGGGTGGTGCTGGCGCGGTCGGAGGCTACCGCGGTCTATCCGGCGAACTTCCAACTGGTCCTGGCAGCCAATCCGTGTCCGTGCGGCATGGCCGGCACTCCGGGAGCCGAATGCCGGTGCGCCCCGATGGCGGTGCGCCGCTACGCAGCGCGAGTGTCTGGGCCGATCCTGGATCGGATCGACATTCATCAACGGTTGAGACCGGTGCGTCCCGAACTGCTGGCGCCGGACGCGGTGACCGAGACCAGCGCGATGGTGGCTGAGCGGGTGCTGCAGGCCCGAGACCGACAGCGGCATCGACTGGCGGGCTTCGGCTGGTCGACCAACGCGGAGGTGCCGGGTGTGATCCTTCGCAAGCAGCTCCCCGCACCGGGCGGGGTCGATCTGCTCAGTCGGGCGATGTCGCAAGGTCAGTTGTCGGTGCGAGGGGTCGACAAGGTGCTGCGGCTGTCCTGGACCATCGCCGACCTGGCTGGAGCCGCGGCGCCGACCAGCGACCATCTGCACACGGCGCTGGCGATGCGTCGCGGCGAGTCGGCGGGGGTGGCGTGATGGACGAACGGCTGGCGAGATTGTGTCTGGCCACGGTCGCCGAGCCGGGGCATCCGGCGATGGCAGCCGCAGTGAGCGAGTTTCCCGCTGCCGAGGTGTGGGCTGGTCTGCTCGAAGGACCAGACGGTCCGTTGGCCCTCAGGGCGCGCACGGTGCAGCCCGCGGAGCTGGAGGCGCGCACCCGCGCCACCGGGCAGCGGTTCGTGATTCCTGGCGACGACGAGTGGCCGACCGGGCTGGCCGCTTTGTCTGGGTGTGAGCCGGTGGCCCAGCTCAGCGGTGAGCCGCTGGGGCTGTGGGTGCGTGGCGCGGGTCATCTCGGCGAGTTGTCGTCCTCGGGGGTGGCGATCGTCGGTGCGCGGGCATCCACGGCCTACGGCGACACTGTGGCCGCCGAGCTTGCGGCGGGGCTGTCTGAGGCTGGGCGGTCGGTGGTCTCCGGAGGGGCCTACGGGATCGACGCGGCAGCCCACCGCGGAGCACTCGCGGGACACACGCCGACGGTGGCGGTGCTGGCCGGTGGCCTGGACCAGCCCTATCCCAGCGGCCATGGAGCCTTGTTCTCGCGGATCGCCGAGCATGGTGTGCTGGTCAGTGAGCGACCGCCGGGGGAGCACCCCACCCGGGTGCGCTTTCTCGCTCGCAACCGGCTGATCGCGGGCATGACTCAAGGCGCGGTGATCGTGGAGGCCGCCATGCGGTCCGGCGCCCGTAACACCATCACTTGGGCTCAGGTGCTGCGGCGGGTCACGATGGCGGTCCCTGGCCCGGTCACCAGCGCCACCTCGGTGACGCCGCATCGGCTGATCAGGGAGGCTGAGGCGGTGCTGGTGTCGTCGGTCGCCGAGGTGTTGGAGTTGCTCTCGCCGTTGGACGGCGGCACCGTCCGCCCGGTGGGGGAGCGGCGGCCCACCGACGAGTTGTCGGCCGATGAGTTACGGGTGTTCGAGGTGATTCCGGCGCGCGGTTCGCTGGGCGCAGGGGAGGCTGCACTACGGGCGGCAGTGGCGGTGCCCACCTGTCTGGCGCTGCTCAATTCGCTCGCCGATCGGGGGTTCGTCGATCAGTGTGACGACGGCAGTTGGCGGTTGGCGCGCCGCGAACGCCGCGCGGCCGTGTAGCCCCTATGGGGACTGTTTCGCGCGATTCCTGCTGCCTACCCTTGAGCTAACAGGGGGGAGCAGGCGCTACCCGGCGAGCCGAACATGGTGGGCAGCGACTGACCTGGATCACACTCGCAACGTCATGGGGTGGACGAGAGCCATGCTCGTCCGCCCCATGTCCTCTTTTTTTGAGGAATCCGGGTGCTAACTGCAATAATCTCTGCTAATATTACTTAGCATGAAGCTCAGCCCGCGCGAACGCGAGATCCTCGCTCTGCTGCGTTCCCAGCCCACGCTGGACGCTGCCGGGGTCGCCAGGATCCTGGGAACTTCCAAGGGTGCAGTGGCCGTTGCGCT
>CAZLJN010000098.1:0-8153 GCA_964559815.1 uncultured Propionibacteriaceae bacterium | reverse complement strand
GGAGACCAGCGCGCCCGAGTCGGCATCGCTCAGCTCGGTCACGACCGGCTTGGTCACTCGACCGGCCAGCGCCTTGGTGCGGAACGGCTCGGGCCAGCCGCCGGGCGGGTCGCCGAGGTCGCCGTTGAGGAAGCCGATCACCGAATCCGGGATGTCGTACTTGTTCGGGTTGGCTTCGAAATCGGCAGCGTCGGCATTGCGTCCGACCAGGGCCAGGGCGAGGTCGCCGACCACCTTGGACGACGGGGTCACCTTCACCAGGTTGCCCAGGATCTTGTTCGCCGCCGCGTACATGTTCTCGATGTCCTCGAACCGATTGCCCAGACCGAGGGCCATCGCCTGCTGGCGCAGGTTCGACAGCTGCCCACCAGGAATCTCGTGGTGGTAGACCCGGCCGGTCGGGCCAGGCAGCCCCGACTCGAACGCGCCGTAGAGCGAGCGGACGGCCTCGAAGTACGGCTCCAGCTCGGTGACCGCGTCCAGGCTCAGGCCGGTGTCGCGATCGGCGCCCTCCAGGGCGGCGACCAGCGCCGACATCGACACCTGCGAGGTGGTGCCGGCCATCGAGGCCGCCGCCACATCGACGGCGTCCACCCCGGCATCAACCGCAGCCAGCAAGGTGGCCAACTGGCCGCCGGCGGTGTCGTGGGTGTGCAGGTGCACCGGCAGGTCGAAGTTGCTGCGCAGCGCGGTGACCAGCTTGGCCGCCGCCGGCGCCCGCAACAGCCCGGCCATGTCCTTGATCGCCAGGATGTGCGCCCCGGCCTTGACCAGATCCTCGGCCAGACCGAGGTAGTAGTCGAGGGTGTACAGCGTCTCCTTGGGCGAGAGCATGTCGCCGGTGTAGCACAGCGCCGCCTCGGCCACCGCGTGGTCGGTCTTCAGCACGGCCTCGATCGCCGGGCGCATCTGGTCGACGCAGTTGAGCGAGTCGAAGATACGGAAGACGTCCAGACCGGAGTTGGCGGCCTCTTCGACGAAGGCGTCGGTGACCGCCAGCGGGTACGGCGTGTAGCCGACGGTGTTGCGCCCGCGCAGCAGCATCTGCAGCGGCAGGTTGGGCATCGCCTCATGCAGCCGGTCGAGCCGCTCCCACGGGTCCTCCTTCAGGAAGCGCAGCGCCACGTCGTAGGTCGCGCCACCCCAGGCCTCCACGCTGAACAGTTGCGGCAGCGTCCGGGCGATCACCGGAGCGGCCTCCAGCAGGTCGCGGGTGCGTACTCGGGTCGCCAGCAGCGACTGGTGGGCGTCACGGAAAGTGGTGTCGGTGACCGCCACCGCCTTCTGGGCGCGCAGTTCGGCCGCCCAGGAGGTCGGGCCGACCTCGAGCAGCCGCTGCCGCGAACCGGCCGGCGGCGCCGCCGCAACGACGTCGTCGCTCAGTACCGGCAGCTTCTCCCGCGGGCTGATCGACAGCCGCGGCGCACCGTTGGGCTTGTTGACGCTCACCCAGGCCAGGTAGTTCAGCAGCTTGGTGCCGCGGTCGGCCGACAGGGTGTGGTGGGTGAGGTAGGGCCGCTCGTCGATGAAGGAGGTGTTGACCTTTCCGGCCAGGAAGTCCGGATCGGACAGCACCGCCTCCAGGAACGGGATGTTGGTCGAGATGCCACGAATCCGGAACTCGGTCAGTGCCCGGTAGGCACGCTTGGCCGCCGAGATCCGGTCGGAGGCCCGACAGGTGAGCTTGACCAGCATCGAGTCGAAGTGCGCGCCGACCTCGGAGCCGGCGAAGACCACGCCGCCGTCCAGCCGGACGCCCGCGCCACCCGGGGACCGGTACACCGACACCGTGCCGGTGTCGGGACGGAAGCCGTTGGCCGGGTCCTCGGTGGTGATCCGGCACTGCAGCGCCGCCCCCCGTACCTGGATCGCGTCCTGGCTCAACCCCAGATCGGCGAGCGTGTCGCCACCGGCGATCCGCAGCTGGGAGCTGACCAGGTCGACGTCGGTCACCTCTTCGGTGACGGTGTGTTCCACCTGGATGCGCGGGTTCATCTCGATGAAGACGTAGCGGCCGTCCTCACCGAGCAGGAACTCCACGGTGCCGGCGTTGCGGTAGCCGATCGATTCGGCGAAGCGCACCGCACCGGCGCAGATCTCGTCACGCAGCGCCGGGTCGAGATTCGGCGCGGGCGCCATCTCGATCACCTTCTGGTGACGGCGCTGCACCGAGCAGTCGCGTTCGTAGAGGTGGATCACGTTGCCGGCACCGTCGGCGAGGATCTGCACCTCGATGTGGCGCGGCCGGATCACCGCTTCTTCCAGGTACATCCGGGAGTCGCCGAAGGCCGAGGACGCCTCGCGCATGGCCTCGGCAATAGCGGCCGGCAAGGCGTCGGCAGTCTCGACCCGGCGCATGCCACGTCCGCCACCGCCGGAGACGGCCTTCACGAACAGCGGGAAGCCCACTTCGTCCGCGGCCGCGATCAGGGTGTCGACGTCGTCGCTGGGGGCCGATCCGCGCAGCGTGGGCAGACCGGCCGCGCGCGCCGCTTCGATGGCGCGGGCCTTGTTGCCGGTCAGCTCCAGGACGGTCCGCGACGGGCCGATGAAGGTGATGCCGGCGTCCTCACAGGCCTGGGCCAGGTCAGGGTTCTCCGACAGGAAGCCGTAGCCGGGGTAGATGGCGTCCGCTCCGGCCCGCTTCGCGGCCTCGACGATGCCGTCCACCGACAGGTACGCCCGGACGGGGTGCCCCGGCTCACCGATCTGATAGGACTCGTCGGCCTTCACCCGGAACTCGGAGTGGCGGTCTTCATAGGTGAACACCGCGACGGTGCGGATGCCCAGTTCGGTGGCGGCACGGAACGCGCGGACGGCGATCTCGCCGCGGTTCGCCACCAGGATCTTGCTGAACATGTACTTCTCCTTCGCCGGATTTCCGCGAACTGTAGGGGGCAAGCGCCTGCGCGCAACACCCCTGGCACCCAGGCGTGGACCGCCTGAGGCACGGGAAGGACGAACCCTGCTGTGCCGATGTGGGTGGACTTACCCCGGCTGCACCGGAGGCCCGGGACGCAAGAGAAGTCGACCACATCGGGAGTGGAGGCGTCCGCGCTACCCGATGGGAGATTGTCGCACCCCGATCCGGTGCCGCGGTGATACAGCACACATCCCAACAAAGTCCCTCTCGACCGCGACCCGCGCCGACGGGCAGAATTGACTACGGGTGCAGCGCCCGCCCGGGGCGATTGAGGAGAAAACGCATGAGACTTCGGCCATTCCTTACCGTCGCCGCGCTGCTGGTCACCGTGGGCTGCACGACGTCGGCACCCACGCTGCCGTCCGGTGGGCCCACGTCTGTGGTGTCGGGCAGCCCACCGGCCTCCAGCCCGGCCACACCACCGGCGTCGCCCACCGCGGTCGCGCCGAAGGTTCCCGCCACCACCGGGGCACTAGACGTGACCGCCTATGACGTGAGCATGTTCGCCAGCCCGTCCGGCTCGATCTGGTGCGCCGTCCAGGGCGGCGCGGCGTGGTGCCACTTCCCGTCCGACTTCAAGGGCAAGATCCCGACCTCGAAGGAGATCTGCCCCGATGAGATGCTCGATGTCACCGGCGTCACGGTGGGCACGAAGGTCGAGTACTTCTGCAGCGGCGACCCCACCGCCTTCCCCGATCTCAAGAACGCCGGCTCGGGCCTGGAATGGTTCAAGGGCACCGGCTTCCCGACCGTGAAGAAGAACGGCTTCACCCTGGCCACCCTGCCGTACGGCAAGAAGCTCGCCGATGGCACCTTCGTCTGCCTGAGCGAAACCACCGGGGTGACCTGCGGTGACTCCAAGACCGGCATCGGCTTCAAGATGGCCAAGGCCGGAGTGACGATCATTCCCTGACCTCGACGCCCTGGTTGGACGGCGCATCCCGCCGTCCGGCCAGGCTGGGTCAGGTCCCGACCGCTTGAGGGGTTCCATGCGCATGCTCGCCCGCCTGGGTGGCGTCCTGGTGCTGTGCTCGCTACTGGCCGGCTGCGGCTTCCGACTGCCGATCCCACTGCCGACCACCATCGTCCCGGCCCCGTCAGCGCCGCGCCCCAGCGTCAGCCCGTCACCGGAACCCGATCCGCTCGACGCCACCGACGCCCTCGACGTCAGCGCGCATGAGGTGAACGCCTTCACCTCACCGTCGGGGGAGATCACCTGCATGATCAGCGTGGACGGCGCCCGCTGCGACCTGCCGGCCGGCTACAGCGGCGCGCTGCCGAACGCCGAGGACGTATGCCCCGGCTCGACGCTGCCACCGTCGGCGCTGGTGGTCACCGACGATTCCGGCTGGATCTGCGCCGACGACGTGGCCACCGTGCCGGAGCCGCACCGGCCCTCGACGCAGTGGTGGCAGCACACCGGCTTCCCGACCGTGACGCGGGCCGGGCGTACCCGGGTGACCCTGCCGGTCGGCAAGAAGCTGATCGCCGGGGATTTCCTGTGCCTGAGCCGCCCCGGCGACATCACCTGCGGCAACCTCGCGATCGGCGCCGGCTTCACCCTCACCCGCGAGAGCGTGGAGCTCTTCTGAGGCGTGACCCCAGCCGACTGAGCCCGTGATCAGCCGGCGTCCACCAGATCGGCGTAGTCGGGGTGGCGCTCCAGCCACCGCACCACGTAAGGGCAGGTGGCCCTGACTCGCCAGGCGCCGGCGGCGCGGACATCATCCAGGGCGAACTGCACCAGCCGTCCGGCGATGCCCTTGCCCTCATGCTCCGGCGGCACCGAGGTGTGGTCGAAGTCGGCGACCGCGCCGGACAGCCGGTAGTGCGCCTCGCCGACCAGCGCACCGTCCTCGAACGCCTGGTAGCAGTGCTGGTCGAGATCGTGTCTGAACTCCATCGGTCCTCCTTCCCGCCGACCCTACCCGTCCCGCCTGGGGACGGGCCGTCGAGCGCCGGTCGAGCCTTTCCCGCAGGGCGTGGCCGGACGGGGGCATCCGTGCTTCACTGTGGCTCATGCGAGGTGCGTCGACGGTGTTGGTGGGCTGCAGTGTGGCTGCGGTCTTGGTCGCGGGTGGGTGTGCCCGAGTGGCCACCGAGGCGAGCGCCTCGGCAACCCCCGCCGCCTCGATGAGCGTCGCCGCGCCGACCAGCGACATCACGCCCTCCACTCCGCCGAGCCCGAGTGCCGCCCTGGCCGGACGCACCATCGTGATCGACCCCGGGCACACCGGCGGCTGGACCAAGAAGTGGGGCTACCACAAGGTGCCCAATGGCCGCGGCGGCTCGAAGGCCTGCAACTCCTCGGGCACGGCCACCAACCGTGGCTATGCCGAGCACGCCTACAACCTCGCTCAGGCCCAGGCCCTTGCCACCGCGCTGCGCGCGCAGGGCGCCACCGTCCTGCTGACCCGCACCGACGACCACACCGTCTCGAACAAGCTGTGCGTGAACCACCGGGCCGACCTGCTGAACAACACCCCGGCCGATCTGCTGATCTCGCTGCACGCCGACGGAAACCTGGGCAAGAAGCACCGGGGCTTCCATGTGATCGTGTCCACCGTGATGAAGGGTGGGCCAGCGGTGATCAGCGCGTCGAAGAAGCTCGCCACCGACGTCCGCAACGCGCTGCAGACGCAGACGTCGATGCCGCGCTCGAACTACATCGGCCACGGGACGGCCTACAGCTTCCGCTCCGATCTGGGCACGTTGAACTTCGCTCAGCACCCGGCGGTGATGATCGAGATGGGCAACATGCGCAACGCCACCGACGCCAAGCTGTTCACCTCGCCGACGTTCCGCACGCAGGCCGCCGAGGCGATCACGTCCGCGGTGGCGACGTTCCTGTCCTGACGCAGCCCCGGCGCATCCACCGTCACCGACCCAGCTGGACGCGCCGCAGGTGCCGAAACGACAGCCGGAGCCACTTCCTCAGAAGTGACCCCGGCCGCCGTGGAAACGGTCCGTGCTAGTCGCCGACCCCAGGGATCGACATGAACTTCGTGCCTTCGGTCAGTGAACCCATCGCTGCGGCGAACACCTTCTCCAACTCCAAGCTGTCGTTGGCGCAGTAGTAGAAGTCGGAGTCGGAGTTCTCCTCCTCGCAGGTGCTGCCGGCAGCACCGACCCCAGTCACCGAGTCCTGGGTCGACGCGGCCCGCGCGAGCGCCTCTGCGGCCGAGAGCCCGCCGCCACACGAGCTGCCGGTCAGCGCAGACCCGTAGCCGATGGTGATGATCGTGATTCCCGCGGCCTTGGCCGCATCGGCGACCGAGTCGAGGTTCTTACAGGCTTGGTAGACGCTGTTCGAGGACCCGATGTCATCGCCATTGGACAGGGAGAGCACCGGCGCGGAGTCGGAGGATGCGTTGTTGAAGATCTCAGCCGGTTGACCGTCGGTCTCGAAGACGATCACGTTGCGCGGCTTCACGTCCAGATCGGCCCGCGTTCCGTCCTCCAAGCCGGGGACCAGGTTGTCGGAGTTCACGTTGGTGAGCAGATACTGGGCTGCGCCCTTCATCGCAGAGGCCAGATGCGTACCGGTGGTGCCACGATTGTCGTAGTTGCCGTCCGAAAGCAGCAGCTTGTTGTAGAACCAGGACCCGCCGAGGGTCATGTTCGAGTAGGTCAGATTGGACACGTTCTGCCTCAGCGTCGACCCCGCGTTCTGGTAGTCCTTGGAGAACCCGATCGGAACCCACGACCCGGTGAACACGTCATTGGGGGTGGTCGAGGTCTCCGTCTTGGAGGACCATTTCACACAGTCGTAGACCCACTTCTTGCCGACCTTCACGTAGCCATACGCGCTGCAGTAAGGCACTTCGGTGGAGGTGGTCGTCTCGGTGAAGATCTTTCCCCCCGACGGCAGCGGAGCGGCCGAACCATCGGCGGCGCTCTTGTGGATCGCACCGAACGCCACATACTGCTGTGCCGGATTCATCGAACCCAGCATCGACGTGATGCCCGACTTGAGGGCGTTCAAGTCGGTGTTATTGCCCTTCGTGAGGTACATGGACGGGGTGCGGTCGGCCATCACGACCACGTTCATCGGGTTCGGCGCGGGCGTACCGCCACACGAGCCCTTGCAGGACAGGGTCTTCACGGCTCCCGTGGACCCATTGGAGATGTTGATCGCCGGACCGAAGATGAAGTCCACCGTGCGTGTCTTCGAGATCTGGATCGCGTTGCATTTCTGCCCGGCATTGCAGGGGATCGCGCAGGATGTGTCGCTGCACTTGGCATCGGCATTGGTCCAGCCGGGCTTGCCCTCACAGGTCTTCGCCGCCCCCACCTGGCTCGCATCGGGGTAGCCGCCCGCCGCGTTGCCGGTCGCGTTCCTCACCACGCAGAAGAAGCTGATGTCGGAGGCCGAAAGACCCAGTCCAGGGAAGTTCCAGTTGGCGTACTGAATCGCCAGGTCGGTGGCCGTGGCGGTGTTGGTCAGGCCCGACGCGCCAGCCTGTGCGGCAGCGTCAACCGCGTTACGCAGCTGCTGCCGCTCGTAATAGAGCTTGGCGACGTCGTAGCCGAAGGCACCGGCGGCCATCAGCAGAATCAGAGACAGGGCGACGACCACGGCGGTCGCGCCGCGCTCGCCGTTTCGCACGACGCGGCGCACCCGCGCCCAGGGCCAACTCGATCGCAGGCTGACCAGCTTCATGACAGTGTCTCGATTCGCATGTAGGCGCTCTTGGTGACGGTGGTCTGCCCGGGAAGACCGAAGACGGCCGGCGACACCCACTTGTAGGTGTAGCTCACCGAGACCACGGCAGTGCCGCCGATCTGGCGCGAGGTATCGAAGCTGCTCGCACAGGCGACGCCGGCGGTGTCGAGGCAGGTCACTGCAACCGAAGGCACGGAGGTCGCGCAGTCACCGGTGTCGGAGAAACCGATCAAGGTGGTGGCAGCCTTCACCGACGCCTTGCAGGAGTTGGACGCGGTCGCGCCCATGCTCGCCGCCCGCGCTCCGTCACGCGCAGCGTTGGCGACGATCGCCTGGGCATTGGTCACCATGCCGAAGTCGATGATGCCCATCATGATCATGACCAGGATCGGCAGCACCAGCGCGAACTCGACCGCGGCGGCACCGCGCTCACGGGCGCGGTCCAGTAGTTTGCGCATCAGGTCCCCTCAATGCGGTTGGATGGGTACTACTCTCACAGAATTCTATTTAGAGTCTATGGCGGCTCAACAAACGGTGTCAACGAGTCACTAACCGCCCTATTGG
>CAZLJN010000097.1:0-8199 GCA_964559815.1 uncultured Propionibacteriaceae bacterium | reverse complement strand
CTCCGGCACCGCCGAAGAAGACGATGCGCTGGGCGTCCTGCAGCACCTGGGCAAGCTCGTTCACCCCTCGACCTTAGTCGGGCGGCGGTTGTCTGGTGATTACTGATCGCGCGGCGGGGCCGGTGGCTCTAGGCTGCGCGCATGCAGTCGCTGTGGTCGCCGTCGACCGATCTTGCCCCCGCACGTCCCGGCATCGAGGAACGGTTGGCGGAGATGATCACCGTCCCCACCGTTTCGGCGCAGCGCGAGGCCACCGGACTGGCGGTCTTCGAGGAGTTCCTCGAACTGCTCGCACGCCAATACCCGCTGATCCACCAACACTTGGACGTCGAACGGATCGGCGAGCTGGGAGTGGTCTTCACCTGGCCGACGGCCGGTCCGAGCGCGGCCGCGCCGGTGGTGCTGATGGCGCACTTCGATGTGGTGCCGACCACCGGGCAGGAGCACGAGTGGACCTACCCGCCGTTCGAAGGCCGCATCGTCGACGGCGTCGTCTGGGGTCGCGGTGCCCTCGACGACAAGGGCTCACTGGTGACGCTGCTGGACGCGGTCGAAAACCTGCTCGCCGAAGGCTGGGCGCCCGGACGCGAGGTGCTGCTGTGCCTGGGCGGCGACGAGGAGGTCCACGGTCGGGCCGCGCGAGCGATCGCCGAGACCTTGAAGGAGCGCGGGGTACGGCCCAGCTTCGTGCTGGACGAGGGCGGGGCGATCACCACCTTGCCTTTCCCCGGACTGTCGGGCTGGTTCGCCATGATCGGGCTGGCTGAGAAGGGCGTGATGGCGGTGCGGCTGTCGACCACCGGCGCCGGCGGGCACGCCTCGGCGCCGTCCGGGCTGACCGCAGTCGGACGGATCGCCCGGGCCGTGGCCCGCCTGAACCGCAACCCGTTCCGGCTGCGGATGCCGCGCACCGTGCGCCAGTTGTTCGAACGCTTGGCCGATCACGCCACCCAGCCCTACGCCGGCCTCTACCGGGCGGCGGCGTCCGCCCCGGCCGTGACCTCGCGGCTGCTGCCGCTGCTGGGCGCCGATGGGGAAGTGATGGTCCGCACCAGCCTGGCCGCCACCATGATCGCTGGCGGGAGTGCGCCCAACGTGCTGCCCTCGGACGCCTCGGCCATGCTGAACCTGCGGGTGAACGTCGGCGAATCCAGCGACCAGGTGATCACCACCCTGCGCACCGTGATCAACGATCCGGAGGTCAGCATCGAGATCGTCGAGGCCGACGAACCCACCCCCGAAGCGGCCGTCGACAATGCCGCCTGGCAGCAGCTCAGCGACGCGGTCGCTGCGGCCTATCCCGGCGTCGCGACGCTGCCCTACCTGACCACCGCTGCCACCGACGGACGGCATTGGCACCGGTTCACCCCCAACGTCTATCGCTTCAGCCCGCTGGCGATGGATGCCGACCAGCGGGCCAGCATTCACGCCGCGAACGAACGAGTGAGCGTGGACGCGCTCGTCCGCGGCGAACGGTTCTATCGGGCGCTGCTGCTCGGTCTGTGAGGCGGGGGTAGGAAATGAGTCAGAGCGTCACCGACGCGTCCCGGATCAAGTTCGGCGGGCTGGGGGTCGTGGTCGGCTTCCTGGTGTGCGTGGAGCTGACCAGCGGCGTCATTCAAGGCTTCTATGTGCCGCTGCTCACCGACATCGCCCGCTACTTCGGGGTGCCCGATGCCGACGTGAACTGGCTGGAGGGCGCGCAGGCGATGGTGGCTGCGATCGTGATCCCGGCCTTCGCCAAGCTCGGCGACATGATCGGGCATCGCAAGATGCTGCTGATCACTACGGCGGTGACCGCGGTGGCCAGCGTGCTGATGCCCTTGTCGGGCAACTTCTGGCTGTTCCTGGCCGCGTGGGCCTTGCAGGGCTTCTATGTGGTGTGGCTGCCGCTGGAGACCGCGCTGATCTACTCCCGCGCCCGGGCTAGTGGCCATCCGGCCGTGCTCACCCGCCGGGCCGCTGGCGCCCTGGTCGGCGCCTTGGAGTTCGGTGTGATCGCGGCCGCGCTGTCGGCCGGCCAGTTGGTGGACGTGATCAGCCTGCCTGGGCTGTTGTGGATCCCGGCGGTCGCAGTGGTCGCCTGCTTCTTCGTGATCCTGTTCGGCGTCAAGGAGTCGCCCGATCTGCATGGCGGACGCTTCGACACGCTCGGCTTGGTGCTGGTGGCCGTCGCCCTGTTGGGCCTGACCGGCGGATTGTTCCTGCTGCGCGTGTACGGCCCGGCCTCCCTGCTGGCGTGGGGGGTGCTGGTGCTGGGCGTGCTGTTGTTCGTCCCGTTCGTGTGGTGGGAGATGCGGACGTCCGATCCGGTGATCGAGGTGCGGATGTTCGCCGATCCGACCCTGTGGCCGGTGTTTCTGACCGCGGGACTGTTCGGCGTCAGTGTGCTCGGCGCCCAGGCGCCCCTGTCGACCTTCGCCCGCACCGATCCGGCCGTCGGCTACGGCCTGGGCGCGACCTCGGGGCAGACCTCGATTCTGATCGGCGCCTACGTGCTCACCTTGGCCATCGGCGCCCTGCTGCTGCCGGTGGTGACCAGGTTCGTCACCCCGCGCTGGGCGCTGGTGGGGGCCAGCACGCTGGTCGGCCTCGGCTATCTGCTGTTCCTGCCGCTCCACGCCACCTACGCCCAGACGCTGACCAACATGGTGATCGCCGGACTCGGCTCCGGCGCCCTGGTGGCAGCGCTGCCGGCTGCCGCTGCGGCCGCAGCTCCGTTCGGTCAGACCGGGGTGGCCACCGGGCTGACCAACTCGGTCAAGACCGTCGGCGGAGCGATCGCCTCGGCAGTGTTCGGGATCGCGCTGGCCACCCACGCCGAAGGCAGCAATGTGGGCACCGCGGGGTCCTTCTCCGGCTACCTGACGGTGTGGATCGTGTGCGGCGGCACCGCGCTGGTGGCGGCGGTCGCGCTGCTGTTCGTGCCGAAGACGGCCTTCAGTGACGCCGCCGCAGCCTCAGCCGAGTAGATCCAGGACTGTCCGGCCCACGCCGTCCTCGGCGTTGCTGGCGACTTCGGTGTAGCCGCGGGTCTTCATCGAGTGATGGCCGTTGGCCACCACGAAGCCCTGGCCGACCCAATCAAGCATGTCGGCATCGTTGGGCATGTCGCCGAACGCGGCCACGTTCTCGGCGTCGATGCCCAGGTCGGCGCACAGTTTGGCCAGCGTGGACGCCTTCGAGATGCCCGGAGCGGTCAACTCGATCATCCCGTACGGCTGGCTCACCGACGCGTGAGTGAGGGTGAGGCGTCCGGCGATGATCGGATCGGCGCGCAACGTGAGTTGCTCGGAGTCGATGTCGGGATGGAAGCCCAGCACCTTGATCATCGGCCCCAGCGAGTCGATCAGATCTTCCACCGAACCGACGCAATGACCGGGCTCCTGCCGCTGCCGCGACGGTGCGTCCGGCTCGCAGCCGAAGCCGGTGCCGGTCTCCAGACCGAAAGTGATTCCAGGAATGAGGCGCCGCAGTTCGTCCAGCACGCCGACGGTGAGGGCGGTCACCAGCGGGAACTGCATGATCGGGGTGCGCGTGGCCAGATCGACGACCGCGCCACCGTTGCTGACGATCACCTGCGGGTGCGCGGTGGAAATCGTCTCCAACACGCCCAGCCAGCGGCTCGGACGTCCGGTGGCGATGACGAAGGGGATGTTTCGCTCAGCCGCCCGGGCCACCGCGGCTGCATTGACCGGCGAGATCGTCCCGTCCGGCCGCAGGAAGGTGCCGTCGAGATCGGTGGCGATCAGGCGTGGCGTGGTCACAGCTTCGAATTCGGAGTGGGCGATCCGCGTCCCGACGGAGACGCGGTTTGCGGGGACGGGGTCACCGACTGGCGGGACGGCGAGCGCGAGCCCGATGGCGACGCCGACGACGGCGATGCCGACTGCGGAGAGGGCGAACCCGACTGCGGAGAAGGGGAGGCCGACTGCGGAGCCGGCGAGGACGACTGTGGTGGCGGCGAGCCGGTGGCGCTGGTGGGTACCGGCGGCGGGGGTTCCTGGGTCGAGGACTCCTGGAAGATCAGGATGGCGATCAGCACCGCCAACGCGCACAGCAGCAGCATCAACAGCCACGACGCCAGGATGCTCAGCCAACCGGAACGGTCGTGGCGACCCGGCCACGGCAACGGCCACACCTTCGCGATTCCCGGACGACTCCAGTCGATCCAGTGCAGCCGGTAATCGGGTCCGGCGACGTGTCCTTGAGTCGTCACCAGCGAGAGGTCGATCTCGGCCAGCATCCGGTCGGCTTCAGCCAGGGCGGCCGGCGAGGCGTCGTAGGCCAGTGCCACCCACGGCGTGGCCGGGGTCTGGTCGCCCAGTTCAGGATCATCGGGCTCGTCGCGGAAGCGGTGGCCGAGGCGTCCGCCGTCCTGGCCATGGCCGCCCCGGGCCAGCACGGTGTCGATGTGCAACTGATTGACCGCGCCGGCCAGTCGATCGCGGGCCCCCGCGTCCCCGGCGGCCCCTTCGGACAGCAGGATCACCATCGCGGAGGTGTTGGCCTCGTCGTGGGCGATGTAGGCCACCCCGGACGGGGCGGCGGTCAGGCGAGCGTCCAGCCAGAAATCGCCGACCTTGGGCGGGTCGGACGGCAGCAGCGGAGACAGGCGCGGTGGCTGGCCGATCGTCGGTTCGCTCATCAGGTCCCATCGTCTGTGCCGGAAGGCTGCGATGCCCCATTCTGCCGTATCGGCCAAGCGTGCGGCGGGGTCACACATGCCCGGTGGCCAACTCGGACGCGCCTTCGCCCCACCCGGTATCGTGGGCCGCGCCTGCCGAAGTCGTTTTCGCCTGCTCACACCCGGGAGTTCACGTGACCAACTCGAGCCATGAAGCCTCGACCCCGTCGTCGCATCACGCCAAGCCCGTGACCCAAGCCGACACTGCCGCGGCCGCCAAGCTGCTGGGGCAAGCCATCGAGCAGGTGCAGCGGGTCATCGTCGGCCAGGAGCACATGGTCGAACAGCTGATGGTTTCGCTGCTGGCCAAGGGCCACTGCCTGCTCGAAGGTGTGCCGGGTGTCGCCAAGACCCTGGCGGTGCGCAGCTTCGCGACCGTGGTCGGCGGCAAGTTCGCCCGTATCCAGTTCACCCCCGACCTGGTGCCGTCCGACATCGTCGGCACCCGGATCTACTCGGCCAAGCAGGAGAAGTTCGACATCGCGCTCGGCCCGGTGTTCGTGAACTTCGTGCTGGCCGACGAGATCAACCGCGCCCCGGCCAAGGTGCAGTCGGCGATGCTGGAGCTGATGGCCGAGCAGCAGGTCTCCATCGGTGGTGACACCTACCCGGTTCCGCAGCCGTTCATCGTGATCGCCACCCAGAACCCGATCGAGTCCGAGGGCGTCTACCCGCTGCCCGAGGCGCAGCGCGACCGCTTCCTGCTGAAGGTGGACGTCTCCTACCCGCGTGGCAACGAGGAGTTCGAGATCCTGCGCCGGATGAGCGTGAAGCCGCCCACCGCCGAGCCGGTGCTCAATCCCGAGCTGGTGCGCGAACTGCAGGATCTGGCCAGCAATGTGTTCGTGCACAACCTGGTGGCCGAGTACATCGTCCGGCTGGTGCTGGCTTCGCGGACGCCGGAGGAGTTCGGCATGCCCGACCTGTCCTCGGTGATCCAGATCGGCTGCAGCCCGCGCGCCACCCTGGGCCTGGTCGCCGCCTCGCGTGCGCTGGCCCTGATCCACGGACGTGACTATGTGCTGCCGACCGATGTGCAGGCTGTCGCCAAGGACGTGATGGCCCACCGCATCGTGCTGGGCTTCGACGCGGTCGCCGACAACATCACCACGGCCCAGGTGGTGGAGCGGATCGTGGCTATGGTGCCGCCGCCCACGCCGGTGTGGAACAACCAGCAACGGCAGGCCGCCCAGACTCAGCATCGCTACCAGCCGCAGGGCTGATCGGCGTGACCCAGGCGCCGAACTTCGCGCCACCGCCTGACAACGTCAGTGCGGTGTCCTCGGTCGTCGCTGCCCCGACCCAGGCGACGCTGCCGCTGAGCCAACTCGCTCCCGAAGCGGCGCTGCGGCGTTTGGAGCTGACCATCGTCCGGCGCCTGGAAGGGTTCCTGCACGGCGATCACCAGGGTCTGCTGCCCGGTCCCGGCTCGGAGTCCAACGATGCGCGCGAGTACGTCCCCGGGCAGGACGACGTCCGCAAGATCGACTGGGCGGTGACCGCCCGGACGATGGTGCCGCATGTGCGTGACACCATCGCCGACCGCGAGTTGGAGATCTGGGCGCTGCTCGACGTCACCCCCAGCATGAACTGGGGCACCGAAGGCGTCACCAAGCGTGACCTGGGGATCGCAGCGGTGGCGACCATCGGCTTCCTCAGCCAGAAGATGGGCGACCGTTTCGGCGGGCTGATCATGCGTCCTGAGCAGCTCAAGCGGCTGCCGGCGCGTTCGGGGCGCACAGCGTTGTACGGCCTGCTGCGGCGGATGCTCACCGAGCCGATGGTGCCCGACCAGGCCACCGGGCCGTTCTCGCTGGCCGCGGGCATCCAGCGGCTGGCTCGCAGTGAGCCGCGCCGCGGGATGCGGCTGATCGTCTCCGACTTCCTCACCCCCGGCGACTTCGAGCTTGACCCGAACGTCCCGCCGGAGTGGGAGCGTCCGATCGCGCAGCTGTCGATCCGCAACCAGGTGCTCGCGGTGGAGGTCGTCGACAGCCATGAGATCGAGTTCCCTGATCTGGGCGACATCCTGATCCGCGACCCCGAGACCGACTTCTCGCGGTATGTGAACACCGGTGATGCCGCGGCCCGTGAGCGGATGAACGCGGCCACCGCCGCCCAGCGTGAACGGATTCGGGTGGCCTTGCGGCGAGCCGGTGCGGCCCACATCCAGTTGCGTACCGATTCAGACTGGGTACATGACATCGCCCGATTCGTGCTCGCCTACCGCCGGACGGCCTCCGCGCTGCACCAGCCGCCGTCGGGGGTGACGCGCTGATGTGGGAGTGGTTCTCCTTCGCGAACCCGGAGCGCCTGTGGGTGTTGCTGGTGGTGCCGCTGGTGATCGCCGGCTACATCTTCGCGTTGCGTCGTCGCAACAAGGTCGGGATCCGGTTCACCAACACCACCATTCTGGGACGGGTGGTGCCCAAGCAGTCGCAGTGGCGCCGTCACCTGGCAGTGGCCTTGTCGCTGTTGAGCCTGGTCGCGCTGGCCATCGCATGGTCGCGTCCGCAAGGCGTCGAGATGGCGCCGCGGGAGCGGGCCACCGTGGTGCTGGTGATGGATGTCTCCCAGTCCATGCAGGCCACCGACGTCAAGCCGAACCGTCTGGACGCTGCCAAGGCCGCCGCGGTGAAGTTCGTCGAGGCACTGCCCTCGCAGTACAACCTGGCGATCGTGAGCCTGTCGGGCAACCCGGCGGTACGGATGCCGCCGTCGACCGACCGGACGGCGGCCAAGCAGGCGATCAACAGCTTGAAGCTGTCCGACTCCACGGCGGTGGGGGAGTCGATCTACTCCGCGCTGGAGGCCCTGCAGATGGCGCCGAAGGACGAGAACGGCGACGACCCCGCCCCGGGTGCGATCGTGCTGCTCTCCGATGGCCAGAACACGGCCGGGCGGGCGCCGGCGCAGGCCGCAGCCGAGGCCAAGACGGCCAAGGTGCCCATCTACACGATCGCCTACGGCACCGACAACGGCTACGTCGACCTCGACGGTAAACGCGAGCCGGTGCCGCCGGACCGCGACCTGCTCAAGCAGATCGCGATCGCCACTGGCGGTCAGGCGTTCAGCGCCGAAGACCTGTCGCAGTTGGATCGGGTCTACGGCAACATCCGCAGTGAGGTCGGCCAGGTGCCGATGAAGAAGGAGACCACTGCGACCTGGGCCGGCTACGGCCTGGCCTTCGCCGTGATCGCCGCCCTCGCCGCCGTGTCGTTGGGAGCGCGCTGGCCATGATCCCTGAACTGTTCATGCGGCCGGAGCGGCTGTGGTGGCTGGTGCTGATCCCGATCCTGATCGGGCTCTACCTGTTGCTCATTCAGCGGCGGCGCAGCCGCGCCCGCGCCGGGGTCGGCATCCGGGGTCTGGAGAAGGTGCTGCCCAAGCAGCAGGCGTGGAAGCGGCATGTGGCCGTCGGCGCAGCGATTCTGGCTCTGGGGGCCCTCAATGTCGCCTTCGCCCAACCCAAGGGCGAGGTGTTGGTGCCGCGAGATCGCGCCACCGTGGTG
>CAZLJN010000096.1:0-8211 GCA_964559815.1 uncultured Propionibacteriaceae bacterium | reverse complement strand
AGTGCATTTTGTGCATTGACTTTTAAGCACGCTGTTGAGTTCTCAAGTTTCGGGTGCGCTCCGCGCTTTGGCTATTAACCGCTGCTTGGGGCAACTCGATAAAGCTTAGAAGTTTTGGAGCCTCTTGTCAAATCGACTCTTTTACTTCTTCCTCTACCTCCCGGGGCTGTTTACCCTAGTCAGTAGCGGTTTGCTGTCCGGCTTCGGCCTCGGGCCGCTGCTTGGGGCAACTCGACTTACTTTAGTAGGTCCGATCCCCGTTGTCAAACCGGGATCTTTCCTCGAACTTGGCCGTGACAAGGCCCTGGGCTTGATGGCTTCTGGCATGAAGACACACCGAGTCCAAGATGTCTTGGTTGGGTTCGGCGCTCCGATCCGTCCGTTCCAGCTTCTTGCTGTCTCGTCCGTGTCACCGGCAACGCGAGATGAACACTACGCGGCCAGGCGGGGCGGGTCAAATCGGCTGAACGCCCGCGCGTGTCCCGCTCTGACTAGGCCAAACGCTCGACTTTGAGGGCTCCGACGGTCTTCTTGCCCCGCCGAACCACCAGATACTTTCCTGCCAACAGGTCCTCGGCGGTCAACCGCTGCTCCGAATCGGTCACCTTCTGGTTGTTCAGGTAGGCCCCACCCTCGTCGATCGCACGCCGCGCCGCGCCCTTGCTGGTGACCACGCCGGCGGCCACCAGCGCGTCCACGACGGGCACGAACTCGGGTCCGACGGCCAACTCCTTGCCACCGAGCTCAGCATTCACCGCAGCGAGGACGCTGGCGTCCAGCTCGCGCAGCTCACCACCACCGAACAAGGCTGAGGCCGCCGCTGTCGCCGACACCCTCTCCTGCGGCGAATGCACCAGGTCGGTGATGTCGTCAGCAAGGGCGCGTTGCGCGAGCCGGCGGTGCGGCGCCTCCGCGTGTGCGCTGAGCAGCTCGTCCAGCTCCTCCTTGCTGCGCTCGGAGAAGATCCGCAGGTAGGTGCCCACCATCGCGTCCTCGGCGTTCAGGAAGAACTGGTGGAAGGCGTACGGACTGGTCATAGCCGGATCCAGCCAGACTGTGCCGGACTCGGTCTTGCCGAACTTGGTGCCGTCGGCCTTGGTCAGCAGCGGCGTGGCCAGCGCGTGCGCCTTGCCGCCGTCCGCTCTCCGGATCAACTCGACGCCGGACGTCAGGTTGCCCCATTGGTCCGATCCCCCGGTCTGCATCGTCACCCCGTGGCGGCGGTACAGCTCAAGGAAGTCCAGCGATTGCAGCAGCATGTAGGAGAACTCTGTGTAGGAGATGCCGGTCTCCAGCCGGGCCTTGACCACCTCGCGGTCGAGCATCCGGTTGATACTGAAGTGCTTGCCGATGTCACGCAGGAAGTCCAACGTGCTCAACTCCGACGTCCAGTCGTAGTTGTTGACCACCGTGGCCGCGGCCGGACCGTCGAAGTCTACGAACTTGCTCACCTGCGAACGGATCCGCTCCACCCACTCGTGCACGAGGTCCTTGGGGTTCAGATTACGTTCGCTGGACTGCTTCGGATCACCGATCAGCCCGGTCGAGCCGCCCACCAGCAGGAACGGGCGATGACCGTGGGCCTGCAGCCGCCGCGAAAGCATCAACTGCACCAGGTTGCCCATGTGGATGCTGGGAGCGGTCGGATCGAAGCCCACATAGGACGAGACCTGTCCGGCATCCAAGGCCGCGCCCAGCGCGTCCGGGTCGGTGGAGTGGGCGATGAACCCACGCCAGGTCAGTTCGTCTAGTAAGGCATTCACAGGCGGTAAGCCTAGTGCGCGGCAGCCAGCACCGAGGCCAACCCTGCCGGACGCGGGCGGACGGGCGTCGGTGCCGCCGGTTAGGGTCAAGCTATGCCGTCGTTTCGCGCCAGTGTGGCGATCACCGGACTACGCCCCGGCCTCGACCCCCGAGACGCGCAACAGGCAGCCATCGCAGCCGTGGCCGAGCGCTGCCACGTCGAGGACGCCTTCGTCGACGTGGAACCGCTGCGCAGCGGCGGCCTGCCGCGGATCACCGTCCGGTTCGTCGTGGCTTGGTCCAACGACGTCACCGAAGACGACACCGCCCGGCTGGTCGGCAAGAAGCTGGCGGCCGGCGTCGGTCAGATCGCCGGGTGGCGGGATCTGCGTGTCTTTCGACGCGCCAAGGGTCGCTGGCTGCTCCTGGACTGAGCCAGGGGCCACCGGCACCGTCAGGCCATCATCGTCACCGACGCGCGGCCAACACCCCACGCAGTTCAGCGACCTGCGCCTGCACCTGCGTCGGAGCAGTACCGCCCCGACCGTTCCGCGACGCCACCGAGCCCTCGATCGTGAGCACGTCCAGCACCGCGGGAGCCAACTCCGGCGAGATCTCGGCCAACTGGGACGGCGTGAGCTCGGCCAACTCGATGCCTGCGGTCTCGCAATACTTCACGCAGGCACCGGCGATCTCGTGCGCCCGAGCGAACGGCACCCGCGCCCGCACCAGCCAGTCGGCCACATCGGTAGCCAGGGAGAAGCCCTTGGGCGCCACCTCGGCCATCCGCTGATGATTGAAGGTGAGGGTCGCCACCATGCCGGTGACGGCCGGCAGCAGCACCCGCAACTGATCGAGGCCGTCGAAGACCGGCTCCTTGTCCTCTTGCAGGTCGCGGTTGTACGCCAGCGGCAGACCCTTCAACGTGGCCAGCAGCCCGGCCAGGTTGCCGATCAGGCGCCCGGCCTTGCCCCGGGCCAGCTCGGCGACATCGGGGTTCTTCTTCTGCGGCATGATGCTCGACCCGGTCGACCAGGCGTCGTCCAGCCGGGCGAAGCCGAACTCGGCGGTACACCACAAGATGATGTCCTCGCTGAGGCGCGACAGGTCCACCCCGATCTGGGCCAGGACGTAGGCCTCCTCAGCCACCAAGTCACGAGCCGCAGTGCCGTCGATGCTGTTGGGCACCGAGTCGGCAAAGCCCAACTCGGCGGCGACCAGCTGCGGGTCGAGGCCCAAGGAGGTGCCGGCCAGTGCGCCGGAGCCGTACGGGCTCAGCGACAGCCGACGGCCCAGATCGTCCAACCGCTGCAGATCCCGGACCAGCGGCCAGGCGTGCGCCAGCAGATGGTGGCTGAGCAGGACCGGCTGCGCCGACTGCAGGTGGGTGCGTCCCGGCATGATCGCGCCCAGATTCGCCTCGGCCTGATCAGCCAACGCGCCGGCCAAGGCCACCACGTCGGCGGCGAGCACCTGGTTGGCATCACGCAGGTAGGCGCGAATCAAGGTGGCGATCTGGTCATTGCGGGAGCGGCCGGCACGCAGCCGTCCACCCAGCTCAGCACCGACCTCGGCGATCAACAGCCGCTCCAGCGCGCCATGGACGTCTTCGTCGGTCGACTCGGGAGCCAACTCACCAGCGGCCAACCGGGACAACAGTGCATCCAGTCCGGCGATCATCCGGGCGTTCTCGGCCTCGGTCAGCAGACCGGCAGCGTGCAACGCCTTGGCATGCGCCTTGGACGCGGCCAGGTCGTGACCGGCCAAGCGCCAATCGAACTGCGTCGACTGGCTGAGGGCGAACATCGCCTCGGCCGGTCCCCCAGCGAAACGCCCGCCCCACAACCGTCCGGCTTCGGTCGATTCGGTCATGTCCTGCTCCCTATCCGTTCGTGTGCAAGCTCAACAGGTAGTCGGCCAGCGCCGCGCCGCCGTCAGCCGCCCGGGAGATCACCACCACAGTGTCGTCGCCGGCGATGGTACCCAGAATCGACTCCAGAGCGACCTTGTCGATGGCCGAGGCGAAGAACTGAGCCGCCCCTGGCGGGGTGTGCAGCACCGCCAGGTTCGCCGAGCCTTCGGCCGACAGCAGCAACTCCCCGCACAGCCGGCTCAGTCGGGCCATCGCCGCCGGGCTGCCCGGGGCGTGTTCACCGGCCAGCAGCGCATAGGCGAACTGGCCGGCGGCCGTGCGCACCCGCACCGCGCCGAGCTCGAGGAGATCCTTACTCAAGGTGCCCTGGGTGACGGCAATGTTCGAGGCGGACAGCCGCGCCGCCAACTCGGTCTGGGAGCCGATCGGCTCACGTTCGATCAGCTCGGCGATCTTCGACTGACGCGCGCTCTTGGTCAGCGGGGCCTTGACGGTTTCGGTCATCAGGCCTCCAGCAAACCCGGCAGCGCGGCGACGAACTCGTCGAGCTGGACGTCGGTGATGATCAGCGGCGGCGCCAACCGCAGCACATTCGGACGCGGGGCGTTGATCACGAAGCCGGCGTCCAGGGCGGCAGCCGCGACCGCGGCCGCCTTCGGCTCGGCCAGCACGATGCCCCGCAGCAGTCCCCGTCCTCGGACCGTCTGGATCAGCGGATGGTTCAGCGCGGACACCGCCTGGGCCAGATGCTCGCCGGCTGCGGTGGCCCGGGCCAGCAGCCCATCGCGCTCGATGATGCTGAGCACGGCCAGGCCAGCAGCGGCGGCCACCGGGTTCCCGCCGAAGGTGGTGCCGTGGGTGCCGGGGGTCAGCAGGCTCGCTGCCGGACCGGTCGCCACGCAGGCCCCGATCGGGAAGCCATTGCCCAACCCCTTGGCGAACGTGACGATGTCAGCGGTCACCCCGGACGCGCTGCTGGCCAGCCAGTCGCCGCAGCGTCCGATACCGGTCTGCACCTCGTCCAGCCACAGCAACGCCCCCACCTCGGCGGTGAGTCGCCGGGCCGCGGCCAAGAAGTCCGAGGGGGGCTCGACCACGCCGTTCTCGCCCTGGATCGGCTCGATGATGACCGCGGCGGTGGTGTCGTCCAAGGCGGCAGCGAGCGCGTCGGCGTCGCCGTAGGGCACGAACGTGACGTCGCCGGGCAGCGGCTCGAACGGCTCGCGATACTGCGGGTTCGAGGTCAGCGCCAAGGCGCCCAGGCTGCGCCCGTGGAAGGAGCCCTCCATGGCGATCAACCGCGTCCGGCCCGTCATCCGAGTGATCTTGAAGCCGGCCTCGTTGGCCTCGGTACCCGAGTTCGTGAAGAACACCCGAGCGGGCACCTCGGGGGCGTTCACCGTGACGAACGCAGCCAGTCTCTCGGCCAGCGCGATCTGGGTGGGGGTGGCGAAGAAGTTGGACACATGGCCCAGCGTCGACAGCTGCGCCGAGATCGCCCCCAGCACCTGGGGATGCGCGTGGCCCAGAGCGTTCACCGCCAGCCCGCTGAGCAGGTCGAGGTAACGATTGCCGTCGGCGTCCCACAGGTACGCGCCCTCGCCGCGGACGAACACCCGCGCCGGCGGGCCGAAGGTGTTCATCAGGGCGCCGGAATACCGGCCGAGGAGCTCGGCCTGACTGCCCGACTGCGGTTGGACGGTCATCAGATCAGCTCTTTCAAGGCCGAGTGCCCCAGCACCATGGTGCCGATGCCCTCGTCGGTGAAGATCTCCAGCAGCAACGAGTGCGGCACCCGGCCGTCGATCACGGTGGCCTTGGGGACGCCGGCGCGTACCGCCTCCACGCAGGCCTCCATCTTGGGGATCATCCCCGAGGCCAAGGTGGGCAGCATGGCGGCCAGATCGTCCACCGCGATCTGGCGGATCACCTCGCGCGACTGCGGCCAATCGCGGTAGAGCCCTTCCACGTCGGTCAGGACGAGCAAGCGCTCCGCGCCCAGCGCCGCAGCCAGCGCTCCGGCGGCGGTATCGGCGTTGACGTTGTGGATCTGGCCGTCCTCGTCGGGAGCCACCGTGGCCACCACCGGGATCCGTCCGGCGTTGAGCAGGTCGATCACCGCGTCCGGCCGCACCTCGGTGACCTCGCCAACCAGGCCAAGGTCGACCTCTTCGCCGTCGACCTCCACGGCCTTGCGCTCGGCAGTGAACAAGCCGGCGTCCTCACCGGAGATGCCGACCGCGATCGGGGCATGGGTGTTGATCAGGCCCACCAGCTCGCGGTTCACCTGGCCCATCAGGACCATTCGCACCACATCCATGGCCTCCGGCGTGGTCACTCGCAGGCCGCCGCGGAACTCGCTGGCGATGCCCAGACGCGACAGCATGTCGGAGATCTGCGGCCCACCACCGTGGACGACCACCGGCTTCACCCCGACGGTGCGCAGGAACACGATGTCGGTAGCGAAGGCCGCCTTCAGCTTCTCGTCGACCATGGCGTTGCCGCCGTACTTGATCACGATGGTCTTGCCGACGTAGCGCTCCAGCCACGGCAGCGCCTCGATCAGAATGGACGCCTTGTCGGCCGCTTCGGTCATGAGGAGTACTCCGCGTTCTCTTTGACGTAGTCGTAGGTCAGATCGTTGGTCCAGATGGTGGCCGCCGCGTCACCGGCGTGCAGGTTGACCTCGACCAGCACCTTGCGGGCAGTGAGATCGACCTCGCTGCGATCAGCGCCGAGCTGGCCGTTGACGAACACGCCCACACCGTTGAAGGCCACGTCGACCTTCTCGGGGTCGTAGTCGGCCGGGACGGTGCCGGCAGAGGCGAGCACCCGACCCCAGTTGGGGTCGTTGCCGAAAATGGCGCACTTGAACAGGTTCGACCGGGCGATCGCCCGTCCGACCGCCAGAGCGTCAGCCTCGGTGGCTGCACCGCTGATCGCGATCTCGATGTCGTGGGCCGCGCCCTCGGCATCGGCCAACAGCTGGGTGGCCAGGTCGGCGCAGACGCCGGTGAGCGCGCTGGTGAACTCCGCGAGGTCGGGGACCACCTCAGCGGCGCCGGAGGCCAGCAGCAGCACCGTGTCATTGGTCGACATGCAGCCGTCGGAGTCGGTGCGATCGAAAGTGCGCTCGGTGGCGGTGCGCAGGGCGGCGTCCAACTCGGCCGGGGTCAGCTGGGCGTCGGTGGTGATCACCACCAGCATCGTGGCCAGCGCCGGCGCCAGCATGCCGGCGCCCTTGGCCATGCCGCCGATCGTCCAGCCGGACGGGGCGGTGTGGATCGACTCCTTGGGCACCGTGTCGGTGGTCATGATCGCCACCGCCGCGGCCGGTCCGCCGACCTTCGACAGATCCTGGGCAGCAGTCTGGACACCGCTGAGCACCTGGGCCATAGGAAGGCGGACGCCGATCAGACCGGTGGAGCACACCGCGACATCGCCGGCAGCGCAGCCGACCTCGGCGGCCACCCATTCAGCGGTCTGGACGGTGTCGGCGTAACCGGCGTCACCGGTGCAGGCGTTGGCCCCGCCGGAGTTCAGCACGACTGCGGCGAGGCGTCCGTCGGCCACTGCTGCCTGGGACCACTTCACCGGCGCAGCGGTGAACTTGTTGCTGGTGAACACCCCGGCAGCGTGCGCGTCAGGACCGGTGTTGACCACCAATGCCAGGTCGGGGCGGCCGGACGCCTTGATGCCGGCCGCGACTCCGGCGGCGGTGAATCCCTTGGCAGCAGTGACGCTCACGGTGCAACTCCGATCGTGTTGAGGCCGGTGGTCTCGTCCAGGCCGAGGGCGAGATTCATCGACTGCACCGCTCCCCCGGCAGTGCCCTTGGTGAGATTGTCGATCGCGGCAACCGCCACCAGACGTCCGGCGGCTTCGTCGACCGTGACCTGGACGTGGACGGCGTTGGAGCCGACCACCGACTTCGTCTGCGGCCAGGCGCCCTCGGGCAGAAGGTGGACGAACGGCTCGTCGGCGTAGGCGGCGGCATAGGCGGCGCGGGCGGTGGCCGCGGTGGTGCTCGGGTCGGCCAGTGGTGCGGTGACGGTGGCCAGGATGCCGCGGGCCATCGGCACCAGCACCGGCGTGAACGACACCGTCGGTGCGGCCGCACCCAGCAGCGCGAAGTTCTGCAGCAGCTCGGGAACATGCCGATGCACGCCGCCGACGCCGTAGGCGCTGGTGGAACCGATGACTTCCGAACCGAGCAGGTTGGGCTTGAGCGCCTTGCCCGCACCGGAGGTGCCGGAGGCGGCCACTGCGACCACATCGGTGCCGGTGACCAAGCCGGCGGTCAGCGCTGGCAGCAAGGCCAAGGTGACGCTGGTCGGGTAGCAGCCGGGGACCGCGATCCGCTTGGTGGCGGCCAACGCGGCCCGCTGACCAGGCAATTCAGGCAGGCCGTAGGGCCAGGTGCCGGCGTGCTCACTGCCGTAGAACTTCAGCCACTGGGCCGCATCGCTCAGGCGATGGTCGGCACCGGCGTCGACCACCAGGACGTCCGGCCCCAGCTCGGCGGCGATCGCCGCCGACGTCCCGTGCGGGAGCGCCAGGAAGACCACGTCGTGGCCGGCCAGGTTGGCCGCGGG